>JBFHRT010000026.1:0-11672 GCA_041591575.1 Spongiibacteraceae bacterium | reverse complement strand
TCTTGACGGAAAACGCCCGCGAAGGCTGGCGCGTGATCACCATGGATAAAGACCAGCGGCGCATGCTGCTGTTCTGGAAGCGCGAGGCCTATGTGGTGGTGCTGGAGCGTGAGCTATGAAGATTGCAGCGGGGCTGGGTATTGCCATCCTGCTGATCTGGGGCCTGGCGGCTCTGGCGCAGCTGTGGTGGCAGCCGTTTGGCGGTGAGTTTTTCCTGAAGTTTAGTATTAGCTGCCTGCTGGTAGGGGTGATATCGACCGTCGTCGCGCTGATTCGGCGCGAGTACCTCGACGAGCAACGGCAGAAACGAGACAAATACCTTGACTAAAGAAGAACTGATCGACAGCCATGAGCTGTACTTTGATGCGGCTGAACCGCGCAACGCCAGTCTCTACCTGTGCCTGCCCAGCGGCGAGGACAGCGCGGTTTTGGCCCGCCAGCTGATAGCGTCGCTGTGCGCGGCCGGGCTGTGGTCCGCGGCTCCCGCCAAGCAGGTGGCCGACGAGCAGCGCGACGCCTACAAGGCGGGGCTGGAGTTGCTGGAGCTTACCCGCTTTGCCTATCAAGGCCAGTCGCTGCACATCGCCCGCTGCGACCACCCCAAATTCCCCTCAGACGCCGATCGCTGGGCCGAGTGGCAACATGCCGTTGCCGCCTTCGACGCCGGAAGTTGATCAGGGTTTCATCGTCAGGGTTTCATCGAAGGCTGGCTGTTAACCAGCGCGAACACCAGCGCCGGCGGCAACAGGTTGTTCAGCCAGCGCACGATGCGGCCCTCGCCGACCCACACCTCATTTCGTCCTTTTTCCAGGCCCGCCAGAATCATTTCCGCGCAGGCGTCGGCACTGACTTTTTTACGCGGCAGGTCGCCGGTCATGGCGGTGTCCACGGTGGGCGGAAACACCTCGGCCACATAGGCGCGACCCTGCAGGTGCAGGCGCAACACCTGGGTGTAGGCATGCAGGCCGGCTTTGCTGGCGCTGTACATGGCAAACGGTGCCACCGGGATGATGCCGCCCGGTGAGCCGACATTGATAATGGCCGGGTTGGGCTGGGCCAGCAGGGTCGGCAGCAGCGCCGCGGTCAGCGCAACCGGGCCGGTAAGGTTGGCGTCGATCTCGCGCTCGGCCGCATCCATATCGAATTGTTCGGACTCTGCCAGCCGGAAGCGGCTGAGGATGCCGGCATTGTTGATCAGCACATTGACGGCATGGCCATCTGACCGCAGCTGTTCACACAGCAGCGCAATGCTGTCGCGCTGGGTGAGGTCGCAGTGGTAGCCGTGGATATTGGCATTGAGGGCGGCGGTTTCTGAAAGCATCTCGCGGCGGCGGCCGCAGATCAGCACGGTATTGCCGCGCTCGGCGAGTTTCAGGGCAAGGGCGCGGCCTATGCCACTGCCACCGCCGGTGATCAGCATGGTATTGCCATTGAGATTCATCGTTTTTTCCTGGCCTGTCAGTAATTGTTATTGGTTTTTGCTGTTATTAGATGCGCTTGCGAATCAGGTCGCGCACAAGGAAGCGGGCCGGCGATAGCGCCTTCATCACGGTTTGCGGCAGCGGCCGCGGTTCATTAGTAATCAGCGAGGCAATGACCTCCGCGCACAACGGCGTGGAGGTGAGGCCGCGAGAGCCGTGGGCACTGTTGATGTAGAGGCCGGGCAGGTAACTGCCGGAGACATCGAGGCGCGATTTGGCATTGCGCCGCAGCCCGGCAAAATCCTCGCAGAAGCGATCGAAGTCGGGTACGGCACCGACAATCGGCAGGTAATCGGGGCTGGCGCAGCGCAGGGCGGCGCGGCCACCGTGGGTAGCTGCGCTGTCGGTCAGCAAGCCGGGCAGGGCACGCCGCAGCTGCTCGATATTGTCGCGGTGATCGCCGTCGCGAAGCTCACAGTCCTTGTTGCTCAGGTCAAAAGTGGCACCGATGGTGACCGTGCCAGATTGGGCCGGTGCCAGATAGCCTTCATGGCAGATCACGGTGTTTGGCAATGCCGTGAACTGATCAGCGTTGAGGTAGCTGAGTTGGCCGCGGATGGTTTTCAGCGGCAGGTAGTGGCACGGCGCCAGCTCGCGGGCGGCAAAACTGTTGGCCAGTACCACGGTGGTGGCGCTGGCCAGTGTCTCGCCGTCGGCGCCGCGCAGCTCCCAGCCCTTGTCGCTGCGCTCAAGGCTGGCGACGTCCACGCCGCTGCGCACGGTGATCAGTGGATGATCCAGGGCGGTGGCGCAGACCTTAGGCGGTACCAAATAGCCTGCGCCGGGAAAGTACACCGCTGGGTCGGACACGGCAATGCCGGCCAGCTCCGAGGCGCGCGCGGCGTCGACAAATTGCACCCACTCGTCTTGCTGCTGAAACTGCTCACGCAACGCGTCCAACAACCCGCGGTCGCGCTCGCTGCGCATCAGCTGCAGCGCGCCGCAGGCTGCCCCGAGCTGCTCGCCCTGTTGTGGCAGGGGCGCGGCGTAGTGGCGTAGTGCGTACAGGTAGCTGGCGAGGGTGAACTGGTTGAGGGTTTCGAGTCGCGGCGACAGTTTGGTGTAGAGGATGCCCTGGGGATTACCTGAAGCGCCCAGCGCCGGCTGTGATTCGCGCTCCAGTACGGTGACGCGGATGCCGCGCCGTGCCAGAGCCTGGGCGGTGTGGGCGCCGGCGAGTCCTGCGCCCACCACGACCACCTCGCTGGTATCGGCCGCGGACGGGCTGTGCCACGCCAGGTGCTCGCCGTGTGGCGCCGAGTCCTGGCTTGGCAAGCTGCCGGTATAAACGGCAGTCAGCATATCGCGCTTGCGGCCCCAGCCCGGTACTTTGGCGATGCTGAAACCGTGATCGCGCAGTCCGCGCTTGACGATGCCCGCCGCGGTGAAGGTCGCGGCAGTGGTGCCGGCGTGGCTGAGCAGGGCCATGCAGCGAAACAGCTCTGGGCGCCACATCTCCGGGTTGCTGGCGGGGGCAAAGCCGTCCAGAAACCAGGCGTCGATCTTGGCGCCACAATGCTGGGCGTGCAGCGGGTGGCTGGTGTCCAGCAGCGATGCCAGGCCGTCGCTGGCATCACCGAGCAGCAGGTCCAGGGTGACGCGGCCGCCCTCAAGCTGCAGCCGATGCTGGCCGGGTAGCGCTGGCGGGTAATTGGCGAGCAGCTCTTCGCCCAGGGCCTTCAGTTCCGGCCAGAGCTCCAGTGCCCGCTGCAGTTGCTCGCGCTGAACCGGGTGTTTTTCCACCGAGACAACATGCAGGCGCCAGCTGGCAGGTGCCACCTGCTGCCACAGCTGCCAGGCAGCGAGAAAATTCAGCCCGGTGCCAAATCCGGTTTCGCCGATGCAGAAGCAGCCGGGCTGTGCGCTATCGAGTCCACGCCAGCGCGCATCCAGATGGTTTTGCTGCAGAAACACATAGCGAGTTTCGTCCAGGCCGCCGGCGCGGGAAAAATACACATCGCCAAACTGTGCCGACTGCGGCACGCCATCGTCGGTCCACTCGATCGCGGCGGGAAGCAGGTGGTAGGGGGAATTGGGAGACTCGGACATTTTCCATCGACAGGCTGGAGGCAGGACAGTATTGTATCAATCATTCCCGCGGCGATCCCGAACCTCAATACGCATACCTGAATAATCATAAGATGGCGCGCCAAGTTCTGCTTTGGATACTTATATGCCTGCCCGCAGTGGTGGTGGCACAGCCATCAGCGGCAGTCGATGCCCAGCGGCAGCGGGTCGTGCTGGCACTGGCCACTGAGCCGCCGAGCCTGGATGCCATGGTCGCTACCGACCAGATCAGCAGTTTCGTGCTGTCCCATGTGATGGAGGGGCTGCTGCAGTATGGCCCCAGCGGCGAACTTACCGCCGGCGTGGCCCAACGCTGGGAGTTACGGCCCGATGGCGCACGATTCTGGTTGCGCCGCGATGCGCGTTGGAGTGACGGCAAGCCGGTGACGGCAAACGACTTCGTGTTCGCCTGGCGGCGGGCCGTGAATCCCGAGACTGCCTCCCAGTACGCTTTCATTCTGTATCCCATTGCCAATGCCGAGGCGATCAGCCGCGGCGAGCTGCCGGTGGCGGCCCTGGGCGTGGAGGCGGTTAACGACTACGAGCTGGCGGTGCGCTTCAGCGCGCCCTGTCCATATTTTCTCAGCCTGACTGCCTTTATGACCTACTACCCGGCGCGTGAAGACGTGGTTCAGCGCTGGGGGCGGGCCTATGCCAGCGATCACGACAAGATGCTCTACAACGGCCCCTATACCCTCAGCCGTTGGGTACACAGTGCCCATCTCACCCTGAGTAAAAACCCCCGCTACTGGAACCGCGGCGCGGTGGCTCTGAGTGAAATTGATATGCCCTATATCACCTCAGACGCCGGCGCCCAGTACAACCTGTTCAAGGACGGGCGTATCGCCATGGCAGCGCTGGATACCGGCACGCTGGGCGATGCGGTGGAGCGTGGCTACGAGGTGCAGCAATTCCTTACCGGCTCGCTGTTTTTTTTGCAGTTTAATTTCCGCGAGGGGCGACTCACCGCCAACAAGGCGTTGCGCAAGGCCATTCAGGCGGTCATGGACCCGGCGCTGCTGGTGTACAAGGTCATCGGCCTGCCCGGGGTGCTGCCGGCCTATTCGCTGTTTCCGATGACTGTGCGCGGTGGCGAGGGGCCGCTGCGCGACGTCCACCCCGAGCCACGTATTCGCTATGACCTGCGCCGCGCCCGGCAGTGGTTGGCGCAGGCGCAACGGGAACTGGGCCTGGAGCGCATGCCGCCGCTGGTGCTGCTGGCCGGCGACAGCCCGCGCGCGGCCCAGGAGGCGGAGTATTTTCAGTATCTGCTGTCCAAGGCGCTGGGGCTGGAGGTGCGTATCGATGCGCAAACCTTCAAGCAACGGCTGGAAAAAATGGGGCGCGGCGATTTCGATATTGTGGTCGGCGGCTGGGGACCGGATTTTGACGATGCGCTGACGTTTGCCGATCTGTTCTCTTCCTGGAATGAAAACAACCGCGGCCGCTATCGCAGTGACGAATACGACCACTGGGTACGGATTGCCCAGCAGAGCTTCGAGCCGGCGCAGCGGTTGCGGGCCTTTGCCGAAATTCAGCGCCTGGTGGTGGAGGATGTGCCGATTCTGCCGACTTACGAGAGCGCCAATATCTACGTGCAGCACCCGCGACTGCAGGGCATGCGCCGCTCCATCTTTGGCGGCGACCCCAATTTTCGCTACGCGCGGGTGCAGTGATGGCGGCTTATATTCTGCGTCGTTTACTATCGGGGGCGCTGACCATCTGGTTTATTGCCACCGCGACCTTCTTTGCCATGCACGCGGTGCCCGGCGACCCGCTGAGCAACGAAAAGGCGGTGTCGCCGGAAATTCGTGCCAACCTGGAGCGGCGCTACGGCCTCGACCAGCCGCTGGTGCGCCAGTACGGTATTTTTCTCGGCAATATGCTGCGCGGCGATTTCGGCATCTCCTTTACCCAGGAAAATCGCCGGGTTAACGACATCATTCGTGAGCACTTCCCGGTTTCTGCCACGCTGGGACTGGTGGCACTGATCATGGCGGCAGTCGGTGGCGTTATCGGCGGCTCCATTACCGCGTACTGGCGCAATCGCTGGCCCGATCATCTGCTGATGTTGCTGGTGATCGCCGCCATTTCGGTACCCAGTTTTGTGATCGCCGCGCTGGCTCAGCTGGGCATCGTCGGGCTCAACCGGGTGGTGGGATTGCCACTGCTGCCGGTTGGTGGCTGGGGCACACTGTCCCACCTGTGGGTGCCGGCCTTTGTGCTGGGCCTGGGCACCATGGCGTATCTGCTGCGGTTGATGCGCTCGTCCTTGCTGGAAATCATGGAAAGTGATTACGTCGTCACCGCTCGAGCCAAGGGCTTGAGCCCGCGGCAGGTGTTTTTTCGCCACCAGTTGCGCAACGCGGTATTGCCGGTGGTCACCGAGTTGGGGCCGACCATTGCGGCCATCACCACCGGCGGTTTCGTGGTGGAGCTGGTGTTCGCCATTCCCGGGCTGGGGCGCTTTTTTGTGCAGGCGGTGCAGCAACTGGATTACACGGTGATCATGGGTACCACGGTGTTTTACGGCGCGTTTTTGGTGCTGGTGGTGGTGGCGGTGGATATCCTCTACGGCTTTATCGACCCGCGTATTCGCCTGCACAAGCGAGCTGTGTCGTGAGCCAGCGCGAGCAAGTTGAGGGCAAGACAACCGTGACATGGGCAAGGCGATGGGATTCTGCTCGTGAATAGCGTGGCGGCCGAGCGTTTTCGCGCTGTCGGTGCCGAGCGGCAGCCGGAGGCGCCTGCCGAGCCGCGCCCCTTTGGGCTGCTGCAGGTGCTGGCCGCCAATCGCCGCGCGCAATTGGCGGCGGCAACGGTGCTGCTGTTGGTGCTGGCGGCATTGCTGGGCCCGTTGTTGTGGCAGCAAGATCCGGCGCAGCAGTGGCTGTCGCAAATCTCTCGCGGCCCCATCGGGGCGCAGACGGTGCGGCTAGTCGTTAACAACGAACGCTGGCAGCCTCTTAGCCCGGTGAGTCATCTGCAAAGTCCCGAAGCCAATACCGAACGCGTGCGACTGCAGTGGCCGGCCGTCGACGGCGCCAGTCGCTATCGTATTTACCGCAGCGACCAGCCGGGCGGTGGCGGGCTGGGCATTCCGCTGGCGGAGCGCAGCCAGCCCTGGTTTGAAGACCGGCTCAAGCTGGAGCCGCGGTCCTACCGCTATACGGTGGTCAGCCTGCAGGAGGGGCGGCCGCTGGGTGAGCGCCTGACGCTGGAGCTGGAGCCGCAGCCCGCCATTGGCTGGTTCGAGGCCCAGCTGCAGGGGCTGGTGCCTGAGGGCGCCGATCCGCAGTCCTGGCAGGGGCGGCAACTAAGCTTGCCCGCTCACCCCCTGGGCACTGACAGCCTGGGTCGCGACATGCTGGCGCGCTTGCTGCACGGCGCCCGCACCTCGCTGTTTGTGGGCGTATTGGCGCCGCTGTTGTTTATTGGGCTGGGCACTGCCTACGGCGCTTTCGCCGGCCTGGCCGGTGGCGCCATCGACAATGCGCTGATGCGTGGTGCCGATTTTGTCATCGCGCTGCCGTTCCTGCTGTTTATGATTCTGTTACGGGTCGCCTTTGGCATCGGCCCCGGTGAGAGCGGCATTGGTCCGATGATTGTGGCCATGGTGCTGCTGGGTTGGCCAGGCAGCGCGCGACTGGTGCGTGGTCAGATACTGAAGCTGCGCGGCGAGGCTTACGTCAACGCGGCGCGTCTTGCTGGTGCCGGCCCCATCTACCTGATTCGCCGCCACCTGTTGCCCAATGTGCTGCCGGTGATTCTGGTGTCGCTGAGTTTTGCCATTCCCATGGCGATTTTTACCGAGGCCTTTTTGTCGTTTATCGGCATGGGGGTGTCGCCGCCAACACCTTCGTGGGGCTCAATGTGTAACGACGGTATCAAATCACTGCTGGCGCACCCTCACGAGCTGCTGTTTCCAGCGGCGCTGATCAGCGTTTCGGTGCTGGCCTTCAATATGCTGGGAGAGTCACTGCGCGATGCCATGGACGTGAAGTTGAGGACGGAGCCCCTGTGAGCCAGTCGCCCGAGTCTCCCTTATTGGCCATTCGCGATTTGCAGGTGCGAATCGGGCCGGTGCGCGCAGTGCGCGGCGTCAGTCTGGAGGTGCGTGCCGGCGAATGCCTGTCACTGGTGGGCGAGTCTGGATGCGGCAAGTCGATGACCGCCATGAGCCTGATGGGATTGCTACCGAGGCAGGCGCAACTCAGTGCCAGTGACTGGCACTTCGATACCCTGCGACCAGGCAGCTTCAGCGCGCGCCAGTGGCAGCAGTTTCGCGGCGAGCAGGTGGCGATGATCTTCCAGAACCCGATGACCGCGCTCAACCCCACCATGCGCATCGGCGCCCAGATTACCGAGCCGCTACGCGCTCACCGCGGCATGAGCCGCAAGCAGGCCCAGCGCGAGGTCGAGCGCTTGCTGGAGCGCATGAGCATCACTAACGCCGCTTATCGCGCCCGCCAGTATCCCTTCGAGTTCTCCGGTGGCATGTTGCAGCGGGTGATGATCGCGGCGGCCCTGGCCTGTGAGCCGCGGCTGCTGATCGCCGACGAGCCCACCACGGCGCTGGACGTGACGGTGCAGGCTGAGGTGCTGGCGCTGCTGGACGAGCTGCGCCGCGAACGCAATATGGCGCTGCTGCTGATTACCCACGACCTGGGCGTGGTGGCGCGCATGGCCGACCGGGTGGCCGTAATGTATGCCGGCGAGATTGTTGAGGAGGGCAGTGCCGAGCAGCTGTTCTACCACACCGCTCACCCCTATACCGAAGCGCTTAGGGCGTCCGTGCCCACCCTTAGCCACGGTGACAGGCTGCCGGCCATTGCCGGCACGCCGCCGGACCTGCGCAGCGAGATTGGCGGCTGTGCCTTTATGCCGCGTTGCGCCTATGCCATGGACATCTGCCGCGAGACACCGGCCTACTATCCGCTGGAAGCGGGGCATTGCAGCCGCTGCTGGCGTTGGCATCCCGATTGTCCTCAGCGTGGATTGGGAGCTGGTGACCATGGCTGATCATGTGCCGTTGCTGAGCGTGGAGCGGGCCAGCTGTCATTTCGAGGGCCCGGGGGGGCGTTTTGCCGCGGTCGACGGCGTCAGCCTTGAGATTGCCGCCGGTGAGGTAGTGGGGCTGGTGGGTGAGAGCGGTTCGGGTAAATCCACCCTGGGGCGTCTGATCACCGGCCTCAATCAATGCAGTAGCGGCAGCATCCGCTTTGCCGGGCGCGCCTTGCCCACACGCTACCGCGCCGCCGATTTCCGCTACTATGCCGACAAGATTCAGATGGTGTTTCAGGATGCCTATGGTTCGCTGAATCCGCGCTCGCGGGTGAGCGAGGCGCTGGCCGAGCCGCTGTTACTGCAGGGCCTGCGGCCGCGAGAAGCACAGCTGCGGGCGTCGCAGTGGCTGGAACGCGTCGGCCTGTCGGCGCAGATGGGCGCGCGCTTCCCACACGAATTATCGGGAGGCCAGCGCCAGCGCGTAGGCGTGGCGCGGGCTTTTATCAATCGGCCGCAGCTGGTGATTTGCGATGAGCCGGTGTCGGCGCTGGATGTGTCAGTGCAGGCCCAGATCATCAATCTGCTACGCGATCTGCAGCGGGAGGAGGGGGTGGCGATGCTGTTTATTGCCCATGACCTTGCCGTGGTGCGCTATCTGGCCGATCGCACGCTGGTGATGTACCGGGGCAAGATCATGGAGAGTGGCGACAGCGGGGCGGTTTTTACCCAGCCACGCCATCCCTACACCCAGACTTTGCTGGCGGCCAACCCGGTGGCAGATCCGCAGCTGGAACGCCAGCGCCGGGGTAGTGTGCCGGCAGCGGCGGGCATTATCGCGCGGGAGGGTGAGGGCTGCTGTTTTGCGCCGCGCTGTTTTCAGGCGCAACCGCGCTGTGTCAGCGAAGAGCCGCTATTGGAGGCGCAGGGTGAAAATCGCCGCTGCGCCTGTCACTTCCCCCTGGGGCTATAACAGGCTCACAACACAGCGGGCCAGAGCTTTTGAACAGCTGAGCCGCGAGCTACCGGGGCTGCGGCTCTGCTGCGCCTCTTAGTCCAGCTTGGCGGGATAGGCAACCAGGCGCGGGTTGTCGCGGTCACTGGCATCCATCAAGAACACAAAGTCCTGGCCGCCGTGGGCGGGGTCGAGTTTGATGTTCCAGCGATCGAACTGCACGCGCAGGCGGCTTTCACCGGCAGCTAGCGGGGCTTCGGCGCGGTACTGGTAATTGCCCAGGCCGCGGAAGCGGTGGCTGGAGCGCTCGGCCTCGGAGCCGTCTACAAACTGGCGGATATTGAGAATCTTGTTGGTGCGAACTTTGACGCCGCGGTTACCCAGCAGTTTTTCCAGCCGCTCTTTTTCTGCCGCAACCTGGCTGGCCGAGGTCAGCAGAAAGAAGTTGTCGTCCAGTTCCATCGGCTCATTGCTGGCCTTGGTGCTGGCTTTCGTCAGTGCCGGGGCGGCTGCCGCAGGGGCGCGGCTGGCCACTTGCACCTTGGCGGCGGGTTTAGGCGCGGGCTTGGCAGCAGCCGCTGCGGGTGCCCGTTCGCGCTCCTCCAGCTCGGCTCGCAGCCGCTCAAGCTCGCGCTTGGCGGCTTCGCTTTCCGCTTTGGCTCGTGCCAGCTCAGCGTTCTGGCGACGCTGCTTTTCGGAGGCAATGGCAGACTTCTGCTGTTCGATCTTGGCGGCGGCATCGGCCTGCGCCTGGCGCAGCTCGGAGAGTTCGGCTTTGATCGATTCGTACTCGGTCTCCAGGGCGTCCAACTCGCTGTTGGCCTTGCGGTAGCGACGCTCAGCCAGGTGCAGCTTGAATTCGGCGTTGTAGAATTTCGCCTCGTGCTCACTGGTGGGTTCGCGCTCAAAGTCTTCACTGGTCTGCTCGAACAGTGCCTGGGCGGCTTCCAGCGCGGCTTTTTCCGGGATGTCCTTGTCGCTGGCTACCGCCATTTTGTTCTGCAGCTCGTTGAGCTTGCTGCGCAGCAGCTGGCGCTGGGTTTCTATGGCCTCGATTTCCTGTTGCTGCTGGCGAAGCTGTTGCTCGGCAGTGGCTGCGACGGCGCCGAGCGCAAAGCATGTGCCCAAGAGTGCGAAAAGCGGTACGAGAAGTCCTCTCATTCTTGTAGCGTGCATGTTCTGAAGTTCCAGTGAGGTAGTAATACTATTTGGTAACGTACTGTTTTTGTTGAATTAGCTTCCGCCTATTATTTTGCCTGCAGCGGCGATCTGGATAAAAAATATCCAGCCGCCACTATACCGAATCGAGGCCTTTGAGCAAAGCGCCGGGCCGGGTTTCAGGCGAGAGTTCAGGCGACGGTAATGTTGGGCAGGGCCGGTGCGGGAACCGTCATTTTTTCGGCCGGCGCCATTACCTGGGCCTCGCCACTGGCGACAGTTTTGCCGTGCTGGTTGGTGGCCTTGCAGGCCAGGGTAACGATGCGCTTGTCATCGCGCTTGTCGGTCACTTCGAGGGTTACGGTAACGGTGTCACCGATCAGCACTGGAGCGCGGAATGACAGCGACTGGCCCAAATAGATGGTGCCCGGTCCCGGCAGCTTCAGCGCCAGCGCGGCGGAGATGACGGCGCCAGTCCACATGCCGTGGCCGATACGCTGCTTGAACGGTGTGTTCGCGGCAAATTCGGCATCGAGGTGCACCGGGTTGATGTCGCCGGAGACATCGGCGAACAGCGCCACATCGCGCTCGGTCAGGGTCTTTTCGTAGCTGGCCGTTTGGCCCAGAGTGATCTCGTCGTAGCTGAAGTTTTGCAGTTGGCTCACGCGCGCTTCCTGTTTGGTCACATTATTGGCAGAAGTGCGCTATTGTAACTGACTCGGCGGCCGTTGACAGGGGGGGCAAAGATCGTTAGCTTGCCCAATGTTGATGATGTCAACACTGAGTGCGGTCGCGGGCTTCTGGTTCTCAACAGGCACTGGGAGTGCCCGGGTGGGCTCAATAATAATTTCAGCTGATCAGCCAAGAGAGGACAGTGCATTGCCTGAAGGTGCATCTGCGGTCGCCGAAGCCATTGCGGCGGCAAGAACAAGAACCGGCATTCCCGACGTTATCGATCCCGCCCGATTCAACAGTCTGGTGGAACTGATTGATCACTGTGTCACCAC
>JBFHRT010000025.1:0-11992 GCA_041591575.1 Spongiibacteraceae bacterium | reverse complement strand
GTGGCCGGCCTGTGGGCAGCCAATCCGCAGTTTGGCACCCTGGCCGGTGTCGGCTGGGAGTGGGCCAACGTCGCCTTCCTGCTGGGCGGAGCCTTCCTGCTGTATCGCCGCGTGTTCACCTGGCACGCGCCGGTGAGCATGTTACTCGCCATTACTGTCATGGCCACACTGTTCTACGACGGCGGCAGCTCTGCCTCTGGCGGCTCGCCCACCTATCACCTGTTTAGTGGCGCCACCATGCTGGGCGCATTTTTTATCGTCACCGATCCGGTCACCTCGGCGGTATCCAATCGCGGCCGCGTCATTTATGGTGCCGTCACCGGTGTGCTGGTCTACCTCATCCGCAGCTGGGGCAATTACCCCGACGCGGTGGCTTTCTCGGTGCTGTTGATGAATTTTGCCGCACCACTGCTGGACCACTACACCCAGCCGCGCACCTATGGCCACCAGAAAATGAAAAGGGATAGCTGATGCTGGGACAGTCCATTACCCGCAACGGCGTGCTGCTGGGCCTGTTCGCCGTGGCCACCACCGCGGTCATCGCCGGTACCTATCTCGGCACCCGCGACACCATCAAGGCCAATATTCGCGCCGCAGAAATGCGCGCGCTGCTGGAGATTGTGCCCCGCGATCGCCACGACAACAGCATGCTGGAAGACACCGTGGCGGTCAGCGACGAGACGCTGCTGGGCCTGCGCGAAGACAAAGTCATCTACCGCGCCCGCCAGCAGGGCGAAGTGGTAGCGGTGATCATTCCCGCCACCGCCCGCGACGGTTACACCGGCGATATCGACCTGATTGTGGGTGTCAACCGCGACGGCAGCGTGGCCGGCGTGCGCGTGCTGCAGCACCGCGAGACCCCCGGACTGGGCGATGCCGTCGACCGCAAAAAGAGCGACTGGGTGAACGGCTTTACCGGCAAGAGCCTGCTGTCGCCCAAGGCCGAGCAGTGGGCGGTGAAAAAAGACGGCGGCGTGTTCGACCAGTTTACTGGCGCCACCATCACCCCGCGCGCCGTCACCGGCGCCGTGCACCGGGCGCTGCAATACTACCAGGCATACAGCGATACCCTGCTTGAATCCGAGCAAGCCGTGGAGACTTCCGACAATGGCTGATACCAACTACCGCGAACTGTCGCTGAACGGGCTGTGGAAGAACAACCCCGCCATTGTGCAGCTGCTGGGGCTGTGTCCGCTGCTAGCCGTCACCGGTTCGGTAATCAACGCCATCGGCATGAGCCTGGCCACCACCTTCGTGCTGGTCACTTCCAGCCTGTCGGTGTCGCTGATCCGCGGCTTCGTGTCCGACGCCATCCGTCTGCCCGCCTTCGTGATGATCATTGCCGCGGCGGTGACCTGCACCGAGCTGCTGATGCAGGCCTTCGCCTACGAGCTGTTCCAGATTCTGGGTATCTTCCTGCCGCTGATCACCACTAACTGTGTGATTCTCGGTCGCGCCGACGCCTTCGCCAGCAAGAATGCGGTGGCACCCGCCGCCTACGACGGTTTTATCATGGGCATCGGTTTCAGTGCGGTGCTGATCCTGCTGGGCGCGCTGCGCGAGATTGTCGGCACCGGCGCCATCTTCGCCAACATGGACCTGCTGTTCGGTGAGGGCGCCAAGGCCTGGAAACTGGTGCTGATGGAGGATTACCGGCAGTTTCTGGTCGCCATCCTGCCGCCCGGAGCCTTTATCTTCACCGGCCTGATCATTGCCGTGAAGAACCTGATCGACGCCAATATCGAGCGCCGCAAGGCCGCCCTGGCCGCGGACACACCGCGCGAAAGCCGCCGGGTGCGGGTGACGGGGAATATTAGCTAGAGCCGCCGGACGCTTGACGGGAGACGGGAGACGCTACGCACGAGAGTGGCAATATTTCCGGATTCGACGCGTTTCGTGCCCGTAGGTGGCCGGAAGCATTGATCATAAAAGCTCGCTGAACGCGGATGACAGGTGCTTTTGCGTCTCCCGTCTCCCGTCCAGCGTCTCCCGTTACTTCAGCTGCAACGTCCCCAGTATCTGATCCACCACATCGCGGTCCATATCACGATTGCCGTCCTCGCAGCAGTAATTGATCAGCAGCAGCAGGTCGCCCTGGGCCAGGTACCACTCGCGAATAAACTCGCCCTCTTCTTCCAGCTCGAAATACCAGCCGGTGAACTCGCCCAGCCGCGCCGGCTTGCCGGACTCCGGCGCCAGTTCGCTTTCGCGGATAATGGCAGCCAGGTCTTCCTCTGAAAACGTCCCGGACTCAGCTTGCAGTGTGGTCAGGCAGATATCACCAACCTCGTCGACATCGGTGATCACCACGCTGTCGTCGTCCTGCTGCGCGCGCCACTCTGGCGGCAGCTCCAGGGTCCACCAATCGCTTTCCAGTATGCTCATGTTGAAATCTCAGGCAGGGGCAGCGTGCACATCATCACCAGTGCATCCTCACGCCCGTCGTGTGTGGGGTAGTAACCGCGGCGGGTGCCAATGTCGGCAAAGTCCAGCGAGCGGTAAAGTGATTGCGCCACGCTGTTGCTGCGGCGCACTTCCAGAAAACAGTGGCGCGCACCCAGCGCGGCCATTTCGCGCAGTCCGGCACGCAACAGCGAGCGGGCCAGCCCCCGCCCCTGGTAGCGCGGATGCACCGCCAGGTTGAGCAGCGTCGCCTCGTCCAACGCCAGCTGATAGGCCGACACCGCCAGCCAGTGTGAGTCTTCTCGCAGGCCGAAGCAGTGGTCGTCGGCCAGGCTCAGCGCCCACTGCTTTTCCGTCCAGTGAAATGCCGTGGCGGCTGACTCCAGCGCGCTGGCGGCCACCGCCGCCTCCACCGCCATGGCCTGAAACTCGGCACTCATCGAGCGGCAACACTCATGACGAGACAGCAAGGCCCTGCAGGCGCTGCCACAGCTCGGCCTTGCCCGCGGGCTGGGCGAACAGCTCGTCGATGCCGGGCAGCGCGACTACAGTCGCGGCCAGGCCCTCGGTGGCCGACGAGAGGTACGATTGTGCGACCGGCCCCGCCAGCAGTACCGCGCGCAGTCCTTCGCGCTCCACCGCTGCGGCCAGGGTGGCACGCAGCATGTCGGTAGCGGCATCGCCATCGCGCCCGAGCAGCGGGTTGTCGCGCATGGGCCAGCGGAAAGGCGCACAGCGCAGGGCGATCCGCGCGCGACCGCTGAGGGCAAAAAACAGGTTGTCGGCAAAGCGCCGCAGTGATGCTTCTGCCACTGCTTGTGCTGAGGCATCCACCAGTAACAGACCGCAATCGCTGTGCACAAAGCGCAGTGCAAATGTTGGCGCGTCGGCGGCAGCGGTAGCTGCGGGTGCGGATGTTGCCTTGGCTGCTGGCTGGCGCGGCGCAGCGCGCTGCCCGGTCTCCTCCAGCAGGCCGCCGAGATCCCGGACCGCCGATTCAGGGCGCCGGCGCGGCGCCGGCGCAGCAACAGGGGCCTGCGCGGCATCGTTGGCGCTAGCCGTGGCCGCGGCGGCAGCTGGCTCGGCAACCACCGGCAGCGGGCAGTGCTGCGAGGCGCGGGCGGCAGGCAGGCGATAGCGCGGAAAGTAGCTCTCTACCCCCATTGCCTCCAGGTAGGCCAGCCGCGCCAGCTCGGACATGATTTACACGCCCTCGCTCTGCGGGTGCTGGCGCACCACGCCCGCCGCCAGCAAGTTGAGCGCATTGAGGTAGGCTTTTACCGACGCGGTAATGATATCGGTATCGGCGCCGTTGCCGTTGACGATGACGCCATCTTTTTCCAGGCGCACGGTCACCTCGCCCTGGGAGTCGGTACCGCTGGTGATGGCATTGACCGAGTAGAGCTTGAGGTCGGTACCGCTGGCGACCAGTTGCTCAATGGCCTTGAACGCCGCGTCCACCGGGCCATCGCCCTCGGCGCCGGCACTGTGCTCATTGCCATCGATGCTCAGGGTCAGCTGAGCGCGCGGCCGGGTGCCGGTCTTGCAGGCAGATTCCAGCGCAACCAGCCGATAGCGCTCGCCGCTTTCCGGCGGTACGACCTCGCTGACCAGGGCCTGCAGGTCCTCATCAAAGATTTCATGTTTTTTGTCCGCCAGCTCCTTGAAGCGCACAAAGGCCTCATCCAGCGCCTCGCGACTGTCGAAGCTAATACCCAGCTCATCGAGGCGCGCCTTGAAGGCGGCGCGACCGGAATGCTTGCCCAGCACCAGTTTGTTGGTGTTCCAGCCCACGTCCTCGGCACGCATGATTTCATAGGTTTCACGGAACTTGAGCACGCCGTCCTGGTGGATGCCGGACTCGTGGGCGAAAGCGTTGGCACCGACAATGGCCTTGTTGGGCTGCACCGGAAAGCCGGTGATGGACGATACCAGCCGCGAGGTGGGCACGATGTGACTGGTATCGATGCGCGTTTCCACCGGGAATACATCGTGGCGGGTGCGCACCGCCATCACCACCTCTTCCAGCGAGGCATTGCCGGCACGCTCGCCCAGGCCATTGATGGTGCACTCCACCTGGCGGGCGCCGTGCAGCACCGCCGACAGTGAGTTGGCCACCGCCAGCCCCAGATCATTGTGGCAGTGCACTGAGAACACGGCTTTGTCAGCATTGGGTATGGCCTGCATCAGGCGGCCGATCTGTGCACCGTATTCGGTGGGCTCGCCGTAGCCCACGGTGTCGGGCAGGTTGATGGTGCTGGCGCCGGCGTCGATCACCGCCTCGATAATGCGGCAGAGGAAATCGAACTCCGAGCGCGAGGCATCCTCGCAGGAAAACTCCACGTCATCGGTGTGGCTGCGGGCGCGCTTGACCGCCGCCACGGCGCGCTCCAGTACCTGGTCGGGCTGCATACGCAGCTTATATTCCATGTGGATGGGCGAGGTGGCAATAAAGGTGTGAATGCGTGCCGAGGCCGCCGGTTTCAGCGCCTCGGCAGCGCGGTCGATATCCTTGTCATTGGCGCGCGACAGACTGCAGATGGTGCTGTCGCGGACGGCCTCGGCCACCGCACGTACCGCTTCAAAGTCACCGACGCTGGCGATGGCAAAGCCCGCCTCAATCACGTCCACACCCATCTTTTCCAGCATCTTGGCGATGCGCACTTTCTCGTCACGGGTCATCGACGCGCCGGGGCTCTGCTCGCCATCGCGCAGCGTTGTATCGAATATCACCAAGCGGTCTTTTGCCATGATTAACTCCTGAGGCGGTGGCCGACCGCCGTCGCGGCAGGCCGATAGTTTCGGTATTCAGATCCCGGGGCCGGGAACGGCTTGCAGCGTTACGGCTATTGGCTGTCGATTTCGCGCAGTGCGGTCGATCTCGCTCAGGGCGGTCGGTTTCGCTCAGGGCTGTCGATCTCGCTCAGGGCTGTCGATCTCGCTCAAGGCTGCCGATGCGGCCAAAGCGGGGCAAGCCGGTGCAGATTTCCGGCGGAGCGGACCTGCGGCGATGCGACGTTGCAGGCATTGCTGCCGGCCAAATCGTGATAGCTGCTGTGCAGAGGCTGATCCGCGGCGGAAAGCGCGGGCGCTGGGCAGATAATAAAGCCATTACCCGCTTTTGCCAACCGCAGACGGCGCCCGCCGGCTACCCGCTTTCGCCCCGCCAGCAGGCCCTTGCCGGAAGCAGCTGATTTAGCCAAATTTTCACACTCCAGCTCTGCTAAGCTGATGAAAGTGCTTATGATGTGCGACCTCGAATTTCTTTGTCACGACGAAGGCGATACCATGCCGACGCCCCGCCGCTTCGCACGTAAACTGGTCACCGGCCTGCTGTGGTCGGCTGCTCTTATTGCGTCGGCGGCGGGGGCCAGCGAGCAGGTGCAGCGCGAAGCCAGCGTGGAGGTGCTGCCAGCTCCCGGCCCCAGCAACCTGCTGCTGGGCAAGCCCATTGCACACGGCAGCCTGGAAACCCGCTACTGGTCCGCCGGCCAGCCCGTTGCCGGGCTCTCCATGTCGACACCGGTACTGATCGCCTCCGGGCACAAGCCGGGGCCGACGCTGTGCCTCACCGCCGCCGTGCACGGCGACGAGCTGAACGGCGTCGAGATCATTCGCCGCATCATGTACGCCATTGATGTGAATACACTCAGCGGCACCATCATCTCGGTGCCCATCGTCAATCTACACGGCTTCAGACGGAATTCGCGCTACCTGCCCGATCGCCGCGATCTCAATCGCTATTTTCCCGGCAACCCCTCGGGTAGCTCGGCTTCGCGCATCGCCTACTCGTTTTTTACCGAGATCATTTCCCACTGCGAGTGGCTGATCGACATTCATACCGGCTCTTTCCACCGCACCAACCTCACCCAGCTGCGGGCCGATATGGGCGATGAGTCGGTATCCCGTCTCGGCCAGCTGTTCGGCAACATTCCGGTGCTGCACAGCTCCGGCCAGGCAGGCACCTTGCGTCGCGCCGCGGTAGATGCCGGCATTCCCGCAGTAACCATCGAAGCTGGCGAACCACTGCGCTTGCAGCCAAACGAAGTGCAAGCCGGCGTTAAAGCCGTCACCAATGCCATGATCGGCCTGGGCATGCTGCCCGGGCGCGCCCAAAAACAACGGCAACAGGTCTACTATGAATCGCTGTGGCTACGTGCCGACCAAAGCGGAGTGCTATTCAGTGAAGTGGCACTCGGCAGCAAAGTGGAACAGGGCGATATACTCGGCTCCGTCACTGACCCCATCACCAACCTGAGCTCGGTGATCCGCTCCCCCGCCAAAGGCCGGATTCTGGGTATGGCCCTGAACCAGATGGTCATGCCTGGCTTTGCCGCGTATCACCTCGGCATTGACAGTGACGACAAGGAGGCCGCGGCCCAACAGGCGGCAGAACGCGCGGCCGATCAGGCGCTGGAGACGGTGCGTGAAGTGGTGACTGAAGCTGCCCGCGAAGCGGCCAAGAGCACGGCGCAGGCCACCGACGACCCCGAGGCCGTCAGCGCTGCAGCGCGCCGAGCCGCCGAAGCGGCGACCAAAGACGTGGTAAAAAGTGTCGGTGGCAAAGCATTACCCCAGCGCAAGGCCATAGAAGAAACACCGGATGAAGGGGATAACGACGCCCCGGAACCAGTCACACCGTCCGGCGGGCCGGCAGAACTGGACGAGCATCCAGAGTGAGACAGCAGTATGACAGCAGGTTGTAAAAGTATGGCGCTGACCAGAGTAGTCACACCGAGTTGGAGCCGGCAAATTGGCATCGCGCTACTGGCGCTATTGCCGGCACTGCCGCTGCAGGCAAGCAGCAGCGACCCGGGCAAGGTAATCGCCGGCTGGGTAGAAAAGGTCACCCTGGTGGACAGCGGCACTCCCGTTAAAGCCAAGCTGGACACCGGCGCCAAGACCTCCTCGGTACACGCCATCAATATCGAGGAATTCCGGCGCGACGGTAAAAAATGGGTCCGGTTTGAACTCGAGCTGGGCGACCGCAAACACCCGCAGCGGGTGAAACTGGAACGACCGCGCCTGCGTGGAGTGCGGATCAAGGAGCACGACGGCAGCACCAACCGGCGCCCGGTGGTCGAACTCCCCATCTGCTTTGATGGCCGGCGTTACAAGACGCAATTCAATCTGGTCGATCGCGGCAGTTTTCTCTACCCGGTATTGCTGGGCAGAGCGTTTCTCAAAGGAATTGCCGTCATCGACCCCGATCAGACCTTCGTTACCCAGGCGCATTGCGACTTGGCGATGAGTCCCCCGGTACCGCCAGCGGAAATGGCGAAATGATCTTTCAGAGCCAGACTGTTAGCGACAACACCAATGGCGAGCATCAAGTGAGGCCCAAGTGGGTATAAGGGATTTACATCTAAAAGTGCTGGTCATCGGCCTGATTGCCATCGGACTGTCCATCTGCTTTTACAAGGTGAACACGCTGGGCCTGCCGCTCAAGCCCGGGCAGCACGGCGAGGTCTGGACCATTCAGGCACGCCTGTCTTTCCAGGGCAGCACCCGCCCGACCAAAGTGGAGTTCGCGATTCCCAATCGCACGCCCGGCTTTGTAGTACTGGACGAAGACTTCATCTCTGGCAATTACGGTCTGGGCATTGTTGAAGAAGAACTCAATCGCAAGGCGCAATGGGCGGTGCGCCGCGCCAAGGGTCGGCAGACGCTTTACTACCGGGTGTCGCTGGCGCGCAGCGCTGGCGCCGATGCCGCACTGAGCTATGGCCCGGCTCCGCGTTACCCGGAGCCGCCTAGCTATCCCGAGCCCTACGATTCGGCCATTCGCGCCATCCTTGAGGATGTGCGCAATGAATCTGCAGACATTGCCAGCTACACCCGCGAACTGCTGGTGCAGTTGAACGCACCCAACCCCAATGAAAATGTCGAGCTGCTGCGCGACCGCGCCAGCAACAGTGAGCAGTGGGTGTATGAAATTGCCGAAGTGCTCAAGGGCGCACGCATTCCCTCTCGCATCCTCTACGGTCTGCGCATTGGAGACTCCGTCAATCACCTCGAACTGCAGCCCTGGTTACAGGTACACAATGGTCAGCGCTGGCTGTCTTTCGATCCGCTGTCCGGCACCCAGGGTATGCCCGATAATTTCCTGGTGTGGCGCATCGGCAGCGAACCGATTGCCACTGTTGAAGGTGCAGGAGCGGCCGAGGTGAATTTTTCGGTGACCCGCAACTACCGGGAAGTGGTGGACATCGCCCGCCAGCGCTCCAAGTCTGCGGCCTCACGGCTGATGGATCTGTCGCTGTACAATTTGCCGGTGCAGACGCAAAACGTGTATCGCATTCTGCTGACCGTACCGCTGGGAGCGCTGCTGGTGGTGGTGATGCGCAACCTGGTTGGCATGCGCACCTTTGGCACCTTCATGCCGATACTGATCGCTCTGGCCTTCCGCGAAACCCAACTGCTCTGGGGCCTAGTCATGTTCTCGCTGATTGTGGCCCTGGGTCTGATGTTGCGTTTTTACCTGGACAAGCTGATGCTGCTGCTGGTGCCGCGGCTGGCCGCGGTACTGATCATTGTGCTGATGATGATGATGGCCATCAGTGTGATCAGCCACCAGATGAACGCCGACCGCGCGCTGTCGGTAGCACTGTTCCCCATGGTTATCCTCGCCATGACCATCGAGCGCATGTCACTGGTGTGGGAAGAGCACGGCCCGCACGAGGCCATGCTGCAGGGGCTGGGCAGCCTGGCGGTTGCCGCCGTCGGCTACCTGTTTATGACCAATGAGCTGCTCACCCATCTGGTGTTCGCCTTCCCGGAACTGCTGCTGGTGGTACTGGCCATCACGCTGCTGCTGGGCCGCTACACCGGCTACCGCTTGTCTGAGCTGCACCGCTTCCGCTCGGCCGTGAGGTCTCAGCAGATACCATGATTGCACTTCCCGGTAAGCTACGACGCCTGGGCATCCTCGGCATCAACCAGCGCAATGCTGACTACATCATGCGCTACAACCCGCGCAGCCGCTTCCCGCTGGTCGACGACAAGCTCTATACCAAGAAGCTCGCTGACCAATACGGCATCGCGGTGCCCGAGTTGTATACGGTGATTGAAATCGAGCACGATGTGCGCCAGCTCTGTGAGCGTGTCGCGGAACACCGCCAGTTTGTCGTCAAGCCCGCCCAGGGTAGCGGTGGTAATGGGGTACTGGTCATCACCGGCCACATCGGCAAAAACTACGTCAAATCCAGCGGCTCGCTGATGTCGCGGGAGATGCTTGAACGCCACACCTCCAATATCCTCAGTGGCATGTACAGCCTGGGTGGCGTCCCCGACAAGGCCATCGTCGAATACATGGTGCAATTTGACCCTCTGTTCGAGCACATCAGCTTCCAGGGGGTGCCGGATATCCGCGTCATTGTCTTTCGCGGTATACCGGTGGCGGCCATGGTGCGCCTGCCGACGCGCGCCTCCGACGGCAAGGCTAATCTCCACCAGGGCGCGGTGGGTGTCGGCATCGACCTCACCAGCGGCGTCACCCACCACGGAGTCTGGGGTGAGGAACTCATCAACTTCCACCCCGATACCGGCGCACTGATCGCCGGCACCGAGATGCCCCACTGGCCACGAATACTGGAGCTGGCAGCGCGATGCTCAGATTTTATTGGCCTGGGGTATATCGGGGTCGATATCGTGCTGGACAAACACCTGGGGCCGCTGGTGCTGGAGTTTAATGCCCGCCCCGGTCTCAACGTGCAGCTGGCCACGGGTTGCGGGCTGCTGCACAACCTGCACAAAGTAGAAGCCTTGAGTGAACTGCCGGAAACACCCGAGCAGCGGGTAGAGTACGCTCGCAATGAGCTGGGACATGCCCCAGCGGCTCCGGCAGAAAGCTGATGAGCCACTCAGTGCAGCGAACGCGGTGAATGATAGCTATCACCGCAGCGGAAATTGACCACGCGGTTTCGGCCCCAACGCTTGGCGTTGTACAGCGCAGTATCCGCAGCGCGCAACAATTCCTCGACGTTATCAAACAACAGGTCCTCACCATGGGTGACCACTCCCAGAGAAATCGTCACCCGTACGCTGCCGCCGCCGGTAAGATGGTGGGTGCGCGCATTCACCGACTCGACGATGCGCTCGCAAACCTCCTGCGCTTTCTCTGCTCCCAATCCGGGTAAAACCACCAAGAACTCCTCGCCGCCGTAACGGCCAACCACATCGCCGGTACGCACATTTTCCTGCAGTATTGACGCAGCCGCCCGCAGCACCTGATCGCCCACCGCATGCCCATAGCTGTCGTTGATATCCTTGAAGCGATCCAGGTCGGCAAAAACAATGCTAATAGGGCGACGGCTACTCTGGGAGCGGGTAAAAGCATCTTGCAAGCAGTGCTCCAGGTAACCCCGGTTACAGGTCCCAGTCAGGGTGTCGCGCTGACTGCGCCACTCCAGCTCGCGGGCGCGATCTTCCAGCACGTCCGCACTTTCGCGCAGCGTCTCCACCGTTCGCATTGCATCCAAATTACGCTGCATCAAGACTTCTCGAGCATTCTCCATCAGCTCCCGGGGCTCTACCGCACTCAGCAGTGAAATATCGAACAGGGTCTCGGTTTCCGGCACGGCATCGCGCACACGGTGCAGCACCGCATCCAGCGTCAGTGCATCGACATTTAGGTAGGCCTCCGCCAGCTGCACACAATCGTAGGCTTCCGCCAGCGAATCACCATTCATGAGCTTGTCGGCCAACAGGCCCGACAGCGCAACACAGCGCAGGAAGCGATTGAGTCCGGCACTATCGGGCGCCGACAGCGGATCATGGCTCGCTGCCACCGCCATCGCCGTACGGAAATGCAGGTTCCAGCGCTCCAGTAAGTGAGCGCCCACTGCCGCATGATCAACACCGGCCCTCTCTTCCTCATAGGCGGCCAGCGCCGTGTGATCATACTGGCAACCGTCGAGCTCGGCGTAAAAGCCTGAGTCCAGCTTGTCCAAAACCAGCATGCCCACGTCCTGCAACAGGGCCGCCAGGAACAGTTCCTCCAGCGCCACCTCCCCAAGTTGCGCACCCAGCTCCCTGGCAGAGAGCGCCGCCAACAGCGAACGCCGCCAATAGTGCGTGTAATCCAGCCCTCCCCCACTCTCCGCAGACAGGGTCCCCACCAGAGTGAAGGACAGCGCCAGACTGATGGATGCGTCCAGCCCCATCACAACAACCGCCTGGCGCAGGTCTTCCACCACGTGCTGGGTGGCATAAATCGGAGAATTGACGTACTTGAGGACCTTGGCGGCCAGCGCCGGATCGGCAGCGAGGGCATCGGCCACCATCTGACAGTTGGCATTTTCGCTATTTGCCAACCGCACGACCTCCACCGCTACGCTGGGCAGGCTCGGCAGGCTTGCCGTATTGGCAATGAGTGCCTCAATTTCAGGCTTCATCCGCGCCCCCACACCTGACTGTAATTATTGTTCGGTTCGCTATCTCGACAGAGCTACTGCTAACTAGCTTAGACAAAAAACTGAGGGGGCTCCACGCGATGGTGGTAGGCGCCAGCATTTGCACCACATTGGGGCAATGCTTCGTCTTTACGAGGAGCGCAGCGACGCTGCTGATCTCCTTCCGCTGGCAGAGG
>JBFHRT010000024.1:0-12096 GCA_041591575.1 Spongiibacteraceae bacterium | reverse complement strand
TCTGCCTGGGCACGCCGACGGCGCTGGTACATCATCAGCAGCAACAGCAGCAACAGAATTGCCGCGCCCAGTCCAACATTGACCAGCAACTGGTTGGGCCCGCCCAACAACCCAGAAAGCCCGTCATCTGCGGGCTGGCTGACTGCTTGCTCAGGTGCTGGCTGCGCGGGCGGCGCTGGCGCCTCCACCGCCACCGGCGGCTGCATGTCTTCCGGCGGGGTTAGCTGTTCGGGCTGTTCCGGCTGAGCTACCGGCTCCGCCATTTCTTCGCCCGGCGCCTCCTCTGCCAACGCTGCTTCGGCTGCGGCCTCCTCGGCGGCTTCCTCATCAGGCACAGGCGATTCCACCGTCTCCTGCTGTGCCGCCTGCTGCAACGCACTGAGCTGGTTATCTTTCACCTCCAGCAGACGCTGCAGCGTGGCCATCTGCCCTTCGAGATCTGCCAGTCGCGACTGCAGTTCGGCATTCTCGCGCGCCAGTTTGTCCGCGGTCTCACGGCTGGCACTGAGCTGGTTGCGCAGCGCAGCGGCTTTGCCCGCCTCGCCGCCAGCACCTTCGCTATCGCTGTCGCCTCCGGTAGCAATGGACAGGCGCGGTGCTGTCTCTGCCGCTGCCGGTGCCTGCTCCTGCACATCGGTCGCCGTCAGCTGTGGGCCCGCGGCAGGTGCTGCCGCAGCTGGGGCCGGGGCCGGCTGGCCACGCCAAACGGCATTCTGGCGTTTGATCTCGCTGATCACCGCGCTCTGGGACATGGCATTGGCCTCTTCCTCATTGGGAAGGCGCAGCACATATCCAGATTTCAGGCGGTTGATATTGTTGTCGATAAACGCTTCAGGGTTGTTGCGCAGCAGCGCCAGCATGGTCTGCTGCACGCTGACGTTCTCACTGGGACGGACGCGCGCGGCAATCTCCCATAGGGTGTCGTCGTGCTGAACACGGTATTCACTAGTGGCGCCCGCTTGCGGCAACGCCTTGCGCTCTTCTCCGCTGCGCGGCTGCGGGCCAGAACCGCTAGCTGGCGCGGGCTCTTCAATAACGGTGGTGGTGACCACCGGCTCGGGCGCGGGCTTTGCCGCCACCGCCTGAGTGGCAACGCCGCCGGCAGCAACCTCGACGGCTGCGGTCTTTTCCTCACCGATTACCGGCAGGTCCAGCAGCACGGTGTATTCGCGCAACATGCGACCGGTAGGCCAGCGCGCCTCCACCAGGAAGTTCAGGTAGGGCTCGACGATGGGCTCGTGGGAAGTGACCATGACCATACCGTCGCCTTCTCCAGACAGGCTGACGGTAAACTTGAGGTTGCCCAGAAAATAGGCGTATTCGACACCGGCTTTTTCAAAGTCCTCGACCGAGGCCAGCTTGATATTGACCTGCCCGACGCTTAAATCGCCGGCGTCACGCACAGGAATGACCGCCTTGAAGGGCTGGTTGAGTTCAGATTTGAGGGACAGATCACCCAGGCTGAGGGCGCTCGCCACTTGCGCGGCAAGAAAGCTGCCCAAAAATACTAAAACGCCCGCCAGCGTGTGTCGTCTCATGTGAACATTCCTGTTTGCCTGATTGATGTGGCTTTTTTATATATAGAACGTTATGTATAGAACGCTATTTGTCGGCTGCTATTTATCAAATCATTGCGCCACTCTCATTGCACCGCTCTGCCGAGGCGATTGTCGCCACCCCGGCAGCCACGTTGCCGGCCATCCCGGCCCTAAAGCTAGAATGCCCCTGCACTCATCAACGTAAGTATTAGCTAGCCCGAACTTTTTATCAAGATTTCCATAATTTGGATAATGTTAAGTGCCGCACCTTTTCGCAGATTGTCGGCAATTACCCAAAGCCTGAGCGCACGCGGATCATCCTCGTCGAGCTGCAGGTGACCGATGTGCACGCGGTCGTCCCCCACCAAGCCAACCGGACTGAAAGCCTCTCCTTCTGCCACCAGGTGCAGGTCGTCGCGCGCAGACAGCTGCTCGCGAACCGCTTCCGCGCTCAGCGCTGCAGCCGCCTCCAGCCGCAGCGCCACACTGTGGCCGTAGAATACCGGCACAACGGCTTCGCTTAGGTTGATCTGGGTCTCAGCGTCTCCGGTGAGCTGCCGGATATCACGCTGCAGCTGTGCCAGCTCAGCGCTGTCGGCCGGCTGCGGCAACAGGTTAAAGGCGATCTGCTCGGCAAAGGCGCCGGCCTTGACCGGCTGGCCGTTGAGCAGGCGCGCCGCCTGCCCCGCCAGCGACTCGACGCCGGCACTACCGCAACTGGAAACCGCGCGGCAGACAAAGGCATCCACCCGATTCAGCGGTGACAGCTCGGCCAGGGGCTGCAGCACACTACCCAGCAGTACCGCCAGCGGGCCGGGACTGAGCAGCCAGCGAGGGCTTTCCAGCGAGCCGAGCGCCGCGGCGTTGACGGCCGGCACCACCGGCACACCGCGCTCGCGACCAAGCGCGTCGCCGCTGGCATCGATCAGGTGACAGCCGCCCGCCAGGATGCGCTCGGCAATGCCAGCCAGATCCGCGGGCGCCGCCAGCAGCACGGCAACATCGGCATCGCGGAAGTCAAAACTGGCCAGTGCCGCCGCCGGCAGACGCTTGCCGTTGTACAAGGGCTGCCCGCCCTCGTCGTCTTCGCTGCTCAGCAGGGTCAGACTGTCGGCCGGCCACTCGCGCTCCGCCAGTATCTCCAGCAGGGGCTCAGCAGCCAGCGCATCGGTGCCGATAATCGCGACCCGCATGGGCTCAGGCCTCCGCCAGCAGGATACGCAGCATGCGGCGCAGCGGCTCGGCCGCACCCCACAGCAGCTGGTCGCCAACGGTGAAGGCCGACAGGAAATCGTCGCCCAGGTTCATCTTGCGCAGGCGGCCGATGGGCACATGCAGGTTGCCGGTTACCGCGGTGGGTGTCAGCTCGCGCAGGGTGGCCTCGCGCTCGTTGGGCACCACGCGTACCCAGTCGTTGGCCTCGGCAATCAGCGCCTCGACGTCGGCCATGGGCACGTTGCGGCTCAGCTTCAGGGTCAGCGCCTGCGAGTGGCAGCGCATGGCACCGACGCGCACGCAGTTGCCGTCGATGGGCAGCGGCTTGTCTTCACGACCGAGGATCTTGTTGGCCTCGGCCTTGGCTTTCCACTCCTCGCGGCTCTGACCGTTTTCCAGCGCGGTGTCGATCCAGGGCAGCAGGCTGCCGGCCAGCGGGTGGCCGAAGTTGGCAACCGGGAAGTCGCCGCTGCGCATGTGCTCAGCCACTTTGCGGTCGATATCGAGGATGGCGCTGGCGGGGTCAGCCAGCTCAGCGGCAACGCCGTCGCGAATGGCGCCCATCTGGCTGATGAGTTCGCGCATGTTCTGGGCGCCGGCGCCACTGGCCGCCTGGTAGGTCTGGGCGCTGATCCACTCGACAACGCCCTCTTTGACCAGGCCGCCGACCGCCATCAGCAGCAGACTGACGGTGCAGTTGCCGCCGATGTAGTTCTTGACGCCGCGGGCGATACCATTCTTGATCACGTCCAGGTTGACCGGGTCGAGGATGATGATGGCGTCGTCGTCCATGCGCAGCGCCGAGGCGGCGTCGATCCAGTAACCGTCCCAGCCGGCCTGACGCAGGCCTGGGAATACCGACTTGGTGTAGTCGCCGCCCTGACAGGTGATGATGATGTCCATCGCCTTGAGCGCGTCGATGTCGCGGGCATCCTTGAGCGGCTCAATGTCGCGACCGATATCGGGGCCCTGGCCGCCGACATTGGAGGTGGTGAAGAACACCGGTTCGATACCGGCGAAGTCGTTCTCCTCGCGCATTCTACCCATCAGCACGGAACCCACCATGCCGCGCCAGCCGACAAAACCTACTCGTTTCATAATCCTACCTACCTAAAAACACGCGTGTTGCAGAGTTGTGTGCGAAGCGGCGCGCACGCCGCCCCTGGATGATAACAGTCCCCGGCAGCCTCAGCCTGCCAGCGCCGCCACCACAGCGTCGCCCATTTCGGCGGTGCCAACCAGCTTGCAGCCCTCGGACTGGATGTCGCCGGTGCGGTAGCCCTGATCCAGTACCGTGCTCACGGCCTGCTCGATGGCCTCGGCCGGCTCCGGCATGGCCAGCGAGTAGCGCAGCATCATCGCCACCGACAGAATGGTGGCCAGCGGGTTGGCCTTGCCCTGGCCGGCGATATCCGGCGCCGAGCCGTGGCAGGGCTCGTACATACCGCGGCCGTTTACGTCCAGCGAGGCTGAGGGCAGCATGCCGATGGAGCCGGTGAGCATGGCGGCGGCGTCGGAGAGGATGTCGCCGAACATATTGCCGGTGACCACCACGTCGAACTGCTTGGGCGCGCGCACCAGCTGCATGGCGGCGTTGTCCACGTACATGTGGCTGAGCTCTACGTCCGGGTAGTCCTTGCTCATCTCGTCCATCACTTCGCGCCAGAGCATGGTCACTTCCAGCACGTTGGCCTTGTCCACGGAACACAGACGACCGCCGCGCTTACGCGCCAGCTCGAAGGCGATCTTGCCTATGCGGCGAATCTGCGACTCGTTGTAAACGTAGGTGTTGTAGCCCTCGCGCTCGCCGTTTTCCAGCTCGCGGATACCGCGCGGCTCACCGAAATAGATGCCGCCGGTCAGCTCGCGTACGATCAGAATATCCAGCCCGGACACCACCTCGGGGCGCAGGGTGGAAGCCTCGGCCAGCTGCGGGTAAAGGATGGCCGGGCGCAGGTTGCCGAACAGGTCCAGGCGCTTGCGGATCTCCAGCAGGCCGCCCTTCTCCGGGCGCTCGGCCGGCGGCAGTTTGTCCCACTTGGGGCCGCCTACCGCGCCCAGCAAAATGGCGTCGGCGGCTTCGGCCTTGGCAAAGGTGTCATCCGGCAGCGCGCTGCCGGTGGCGTCGATGGCGGCGCCGCCTACCAGGGCTTCGTCCAGCTGCAGGTCCAGCGCGTATTTGTCGTTGACCAGCTCCAGCACCCTGCGCGCCTCGCGCATGATCTCGGGGCCGATGCCGTCGCCGGGCAGAATCAGGATTTTCTTGGTCACGGTTCGTTTCCTTGTATTGAAATTCGGTCTTTCAAAAAGCGTCACGCTAAAACTGCAAAAGCGCCTGCCGCATAACGGCAGACGCTGAGCTCATTGGCGGAGGCGCCAGGCGCCTCACACTCAGTTATGAATGGCGCCGAACAACCAGGGCGACTTCTGCTGCCACTGAGCCTCAAAGGCGCGAATGGCATCGGCGTCCTGCAGGGTGATACCAATGTCGTCGAGGCCGTTGAGCAGGCAGTACTTGCGGAAGCTATCCACCTCAAAATCAATGGTTTCGCCGTTGGGCTTGCGGATCTGCTGCGCTTCCAGGTCCACGGTGAGCTGATAGCCCTCCTCGGCGTACATCTCCTGGAACAGCTGGTCCACCACTTGCGCGTCCAGCGCGATGGGCAGCACGCCGTTCTTGAAGCAGTTGTTGAAGAAGATGTCGGCAAAGCTGGGCGCAATGATACAGCGGATGCCGTAGTCTTCAAGCGCCCAGGGCGCGTGCTCGCGGCTGGAGCCACAGCCGAAGTTCTCCCGCGCCAGCAGCACGCTGGCGCCCTGGTAGCGGGGGAAGTTCAGCGGAAAATCCGGGTTCAGCGGCCGGCCGCTGCAATCCTGGCCAGGCTGGCCCTCGTCCAGGTAGCGCAGCTCGTCGAACAGATTGGGGCCGAAGCCACTGCGCTTGATCGACTTGAGGAACTGCTTGGGGATGATCATGTCGGTGTCGACGTTGGCGCGATCCATGGGCGCCACGATGCCGGTAAGCTCGGTAAATGCCTTCATTGTTATCTGCCCTCAGCTGAGTTCGCGTACGTCGGTGAAATGGCCGGCAATGGCGGCGGCGGCTGCCATCGCCGGGCTGACCAGGTGTGTGCGGCCGCCGAAACCCTGCCGCCCCTCGAAGTTGCGGTTGGAGGTGGAGGCGCAGTGCTCGCCCGGGCCCAGCTTGTCGGAGTTCATCGCCAGACACATGGAGCAGCTGGGCTCGCGCCACAGCATGCCGGCCTCGACAAAGATCTTGTCCAGCCCCTCGGCCTCGGCCTGACGCTTGACCAGGCCAGAGCCCGGTACCACCAGCGCTTGCTTGATATTGGCGGCAATCTTTTTGCCCTTGACCACCGCGGCGGCCTCGCGCAGATCTTCGATGCGCGAATTGGTGCAGGAGCCGATAAAAATCTTGTCCAGCTGGATATCGGTGATGGCCATGCCCGGCTTCAGCCCCATGTACTGCAGGGCGCGTTCGCAGGCGGAGCGCTTGACCGGGTCAGTAAAGTCCTCGGGGGCCGGCACGCTGCCGTCCACCGCTGCCACCATTTCCGGCGAGGTGCCCCAGGTAACCTGCGGCTTGATATCGGCACCGTTGAGCTCGACCACCGCGTCAAAGTGGGCGCCGTCGTCGCTGTGCAGCGTACGCCAGTAGGCTTCAGCCTGCTCCCACTGCGCTCCGGTCGGGGCAAAGGGGCGGCCGCGCACATAGTCCAGGGTGATGTCGTCCACCGCCACCATGCCGACACGGGCGCCGGCCTCGATGGCCATATTGCAGATGGTCATGCGCCCTTCCATCGACAGCTTGCGGATCACTTCGCCGCCGAATTCGATGGCGTAGCCGGTGCCGCCGGCGGTGCCGATCTTGCCGATCACTGCCAGTACCACGTCCTTGGCGGTAACGCCGGGGCCCAGCTCGCCGTCGACACGCACCAGCATGTTCTTCATTTTTTTCTGGATCAGGCACTGGGTGGCCAGCACGTGCTCCACCTCGGAGGTGCCGATGCCGTGGGCCAGCGCACCCAGGGCACCGTGGGTGGCGGTGTGGGAATCGCCGCAGACCACAGTCATGCCGGGCAGGGTCGCGCCCTGCTCCGGGCCCACCACGTGCACAATTCCCTGGCGGCTGTCGTTGATGTGAAATTCGGTGATGCCGAACTCCTCACAGTTGGCGTCCAGGGTCTGCACCTGGATGCGCGATACCGGATCGGTGATGCCGTCGACACCGCTGGCGCGCTCACCCACATCCGAGGGCACATTGTGGTCCGGCGTTGCCAGGTTGGCGTCGATGCGCCAGGGCTTGCGCCCGGCCAGGCGCAGGCCTTCGAAGGCCTGGGGGGAAGTGACTTCGTGCACCAGTTGACGGTCGATATAGATAAGCGCGGTGCCGTCCTCGCGCTCCTTGACCAAGTGGTCCTGCCAAAGCTTGTCGTAAAGGGTCTTAGCTGCCATTGCCAGCGATCTCCGCAGTGTATCGGCGCCGCCCTCCCGGCCGCGCCTGTCTATCCGTTGAGCAAATACTACGCAGCAGCATCAAATAAAACAAATTCATATTTTTTATGAATTGGATTACGATTGGTAATGCATAACGCTGGATGGGAGACGCTTAAATGCGGTCGGACGTCTGAAGTCGGAAGTCTGACGCTTAACAGCAAAAGCGGTGCGCACGGCGCACCGGACTTTGCGTCTCGCGCCTTGTGTTTCGCATCTCGCAAAAGGAGCCCCATGGACACCCAATCCCTCAAGGCCTTTCTGCAGGTGGTCGACAGCGGCTCCTTTTCCGAGGCAGCCGAGGAACTGCACCTGACCCAACCGGCGGTGAGCAAGCGCATCGCGGCGCTGGAGCAGCAGCTGGGCTGCCAGCTGTTCGACCGCATCGGCCGTCATGTGCACCTGACCGAAGCCGGCAACGCCCTGCTGCCCCAGGCCAAACAAATACTGCAGGCGGTGGCCAGCGCCGAGCGCAGCATCCACGATCTCAGCGGCCGGGTCAGTGGCAAACTCGCCATGGGCATCAGCCACCATATCGGCCTGCACCGGCTGCCGCCGGTGCTGCGCCGCTACACCCGCCTGCATCCCGAGGTGAAGCTCGACATCGACTTTATGGACTCGGAGCAAGCCTACCAGCGCATTCTCCACGGCGAGCTGGACCTGGCCGTGGTCACCCTGGCGCCCTACAGCGAACCCAACCTGGTGTCCTTCACCATCTGGGAAGACCCATTGACGGTTGCGGTCAGCCCCGATCACCCGCTGGCCGCCAACAACCGTGTGGATCTCGCCACCCTCAGCCGTCACACCGCCATTCCGCCGGGTCTGAACACCTACACCGGCCAGATCATCAAGCAGCTGTTCGACGAGGCCGGCCTGAAGATGGAGCTGGCCATGGCCACTAACTACATGGAAACCATCAAGGTGATGGTGGGCATCGGCCTGGGTTGGAGCATTCTGCCGCTGACCCTGCTGGACGATAGCATCAAGGCGCTGGAACTCACCGGCCACCCGCTGCAGCGCCAGCTGGGCTGCGTCTACCACCGCAAACGCAGTCTCTCCAACGCCGCCGACGCGTTTATTGCCATGCTGCGCGAGAGCCGCTGACGATGCTCTCGTGGCAGTGCATTTGACAGACTCAGATTCACTGCAATACTTACCAAGTTAGCTGCGCCGTTCGCAACGGCCACCACGGCCCCGTGAACAGGGCCGCCCCCGAAGGCACGAGTAGTTACAAGGAGTGTAACCATGCGCAAAGCCTTGGCCGTCGCGGCCGACAGCGACATCACCCGCTTCTCTACCCCCGCTGACCAACAAGATCTGGCTGCCACCCCCGCGGCACAGGCCCAGCTCGACGAGTTGTGGAGCCAGGTACTGGAGGCCTCCACCAGCGCCGCTCGAGTTGGCAACCCCTGGACCAACTGCAATGACGCTGACCGCCGCCTGTACTTTGACCCGCTGGCAGTGGCGCCAACCGGTGCCAGCACGGTGGCCATCAACTGGAACGCCTTCCCCAATCGGCTCAACGTGTATTTTGGCACTGCTGCCGGCAGCCCCTATGGCCTCAGCCAACTGCAGCTTTTTCAGCTTGCTGATCAAGGCAAACTGCCCGATGTGCCAGATTTCGCCAAGGGCTTCCCAACCATCCCCTCACAGATCTGCCCGAGCCTGGACTGGCAGCAGGACAAGTCTCAATGGCAGGCGTTCGGCCCGAGCGGACCTCGGGGCTGGCTGGACGAATACTGCGAGTTCGCGGTAGAGCGCGACAGCAGCGGCGAAATTCGCCGCATTCATTTCACCTGCGAAAACCCCGAATACTGGTTTTCACTGTGGCGCATCTCCCCACAGGCTGTGGCCAACATCTACAGCCAGGTATTGGGAGCCGTAGTCAACGTGGACGACCTGTCACTGCGCGACGAAAACGGGCAGATCATCACCGACCCACTCACCGGCCAGCCGGTATACAACCCGCTCAATGACTGGAACTGCGGCACCCAGATTGCAAATGGCGTCGGCGGCGCCATGCACCTGACCAGCCCGCCCAACACCATCGGCGCCGAAATCTATCTGGGCGCCGCTGCGACACTGCAGCGAAACCTGCCCCCGCAGCAATACAACGCCCAGGGGCTAGTGTGCTGCAGCCAGTACGGCCAGCCGTTCCGTAACAGCGACCCGCATATCGGTTTTAACGTCAATCAGCTGGTCAAAAACGCCAACATGCAGGTCACTCTGGCCGACCCGGTGGGGCTCTATATACAGACACCGGATTTCAGCCAGGTGAAAATCAGCGGCGGTATTGACCCCTCCACGCTGTGGCGAGTCGTTCGCGGCCGCAACGCCCAGCAGGCCGGCACCAGCTACGACCAGATATTGCACGCCGTGTTTGAGATTCCGCCGGGGATTGTGCCGTCGCGCGACATCACCGTTGCCGGCGAGCCGCTACAGTGGGCATCGCAGATCCAGCAGACCTTCCACATCGCCCTTGCTGCCTGGGGAATGCCTAACAGCGGCCCTGCACCGCAAGCCGAGCCCTGTGTCGGCAGCGTCAGCACCCCCAATCCCTGGCCACAGCTGATACTGGATAACCAGGCCATGGAGAACTACGACCCCGATGCGCCACTGGTCAATGTGCCGCCGGTTATTAAGGCGGGACAGACCGCCACACAGCTGGCGCTATTGGTGGTCGACGGCGATAAAAATGCATCTATTCAGTGCGACGATCCCGCGGTAGCAATCACCGTCACCGGTGGCTATGTGCCACCGGGCGGTGGTGCCGCCGGCAAGACCGGGGTCTTTTCTACCTATGTGTATGTCATCGACATCAGTATCGGCGCTGACGCCCAACCTGGGGAAAAGGGCATCGTCGCCGTCAATCCCGGCAATCAACCGGGACCGGCCTGCCCGGGCCTGCTCATCGTGGACTCAGCGAGCTAAAGGGAACGATAGAGCAAACGGGAGCGCGGCGCGCCGCAATGGCGCGCCGTCCTTTTTCGCAGGCATTCGCACGCCTGCTTTTGCCCGGGATTGATCATGCGCGCACTCATCACGACGATTTGCAGCAGCCTGCTCCTCAGTGCCTGCCAGCTCGGTAGCGACACCCGCGGTATGCGACTCGACACCGAACTGAATAGCCTTAGCACCACTGCCCCCAACTGCCTGCAGACTCCCACCGTCAGCTACCTGCTGCCCGGTGATGCGCCGCTGCAAGACCAAATCAATTTCAATTGCTTTGCCTGGCAGCAGTTTATCGCCGTCAACTGGCTGGCAGACCCCACTCAAAACGGCCGACCCAAGCCCGGAGCGACGGCCAGCAGCTTTGGCGAACCCGGTGATCTCTCGCCGCTGGTATGGCAGAGCTACAAAGATTACGGCGAAGTGTTTCTTCCCGGCGCGGCAACACCGGCAGCCTGGAATGCACCGAAGCCGCTACCCAATGCCTGCAGCGCCTTATCACCGAAACCAACCTTTGCCAGCGTTTTTATCAGCACGGTAGACAACGAACAGGCCGCCCCCCAGCACGCCCCCAACTGGCTGGCCGCCAAAACCGGCGAGCTGGTGTGGTATGAGATGCTGATGAACGAGGATGAGTTTACTTACATTCTGCAAAATGGGTTTTATTCAGCGCAGGCGCAACTGGCCGCAGTCAGCAAGGGGCAACATATTGACCTGCCGCGCGGCGTGCTCAACGGTGCAGTCGGTAGCATTGAGCTCAAGGCCGCCTGGTTGAGCATAGATTCGCCAGCCAATTATCCCACCCACAAGATCACCCAGGGTTATATTTACCGGCCCGCGGACAATAGCTGCCGCTTGAGCTACCTGGCACTGGTGGGCCTGCATATCCTGCACAAGACCAGCAGCCAGCCACAGTGGGTGTGGTCGACATTTGAGCATAGCGCCAACGCTCCTAACAGCGGCGGTGGCAGCAGCGGCGATTACCTGTTTTACCGCGAGCAATGCCAGTCACAGCCAATCAACCCGGCCTGCCATCCTGACCAGCCCACCACCAGCTGCACGCCAAATTCCGCCCCCGCCTACGTCCCCGCAAACCAGGATTGCCCGCCCTATCCGGTACAGGTAACACGCTCGCAACCGATACCGAACAGCGGCGTCAATCCTGTGCAAAACCTCAACAACTACATGCAGGAGCAGATCCGCCAGGCCAACGCTGATTCTGTGTGGCAACACTACCAGCTAATCAATGTACTGTGGTCCAGCTCTCCCATTGACCCCAACCAACCCGGGTCGCCCCCGGCACGCACACCACTGCCCATTAGCGGTATGACACCCGACCCCAACACGCAACCGGTGGCCAACACCACCCTCGAAACTTACGCTCAAGACGTTACCTGCATCAAATGTCACCGTAACGCCACCATCGCCGCCAGCGACAGTTTTGCCTCGGACTTCAGTTTTCTACTAGGAAAGGCGCAACCCAAGGCCAGCAACGCGAAGTAGCCATGAGTGATAGCAGGAAATAAACGCAGGCTTTAGTGGCGCGTGCCAGTGCAGACTATCCAGCGCGACCAGTGCCAGTTAGCTGGCACTGCCCTGTAACGCTTGCAACTGTGCGGGAGTATCAACATCGCGGTAAATACCGCTGTCGTTCAGCGTCAACCGGCGCACGCAATCACGGTGACGCATCAAGACCTCGCGCGCGCCACTGTCGCCACGCAGGCGGCGCAGCTCCGGTAAAAACTCCGCGGCAAAGGCAACCGGGTGACCACTGCGGCCGTCGCAGCGCGGTTGCACAATGGTGCCAGTGGTGAGGGCCTCAGCCACGCGCAGAACGGAATCCGCTTGCAACTGCGGCAGATCAAAGGGCAGGATCAGG
>JBFHRT010000023.1:0-12265 GCA_041591575.1 Spongiibacteraceae bacterium | reverse complement strand
CTTGCGCAATAACTCGTCTCCGGCGTGGTGGCCACTGGTATCATTGATCAGACGAAATTGATCGAGATCGTAATACAGCAGCGCGTGGGTGCGGGCGCTGATCGCGGCATCGTCGATCAAATCGTCCAGCAGGCGTTCAAACTCACTGCGATTGATCAGCTCGGTCAGCGGATCCAGGCGGCGCCGGTCCTGCCCGCCGTCACGCATAGCATGCTGCCCCTCGTTCAGGGTATTGGCCATCACCGCGAAATACACATGCTGATCGCGTTCGTTCTTGATCGGCGAAATCGACAGCTGCGTGCGGATCAGCGTCCCCGCCGACGAAGTAAATTCGCCACCGATTTCAAACGAATTCTGCACCAGTTGGTGGTCTGCACCGTGAAAGACGTCTTCGCCGGAATCGTCCAACTCGGTCCGAACAACCATGTTGAAAGGCTTACCACAGAGGTCAGCGGCGCTGTAGCCGAGCATTTCCTCGGCATCGGTGTTGCTGAAGCAAATCAATCCACTGTTATCAACCAGGAATAGCGGATGCTTGCCGGTTGCCACACTGCGCTGCAGGTCCATTGCCCGGCGAGTTGCCGCATGTGGTTGACGCTCAAGGTTTTCCATACATCTGTCCGATCACTGCACGGAATGAAATCGGCATTTTGCTCTTATTCACTCAGCGGAATGGTAAAGAAAAAGGTGGACCCCTCTCCCAGTTCCGACTCGACCCAAATCTTCCCTCCGTGCCAGCGCACCACCTTTTCACAGATAGCAAGACCGATGCCCGAGCCCTCGTAGTCACCGCCACTGTGGCCACGCTTGAACACGTTAAAAATGCTGCGCTGGTCTTCTGGCTTTATGCCAATGCCCTTGTCAGCCACTGCAAACTGCCAGCTCCGGCCTCTGGATGTCGCACTGATATGAATCTGTGCCGCATCCCCGGGCTGGAACTTGATGGCATTGGAAAGCAGGTTTTCAAACAGCTGCACCAACTGGCGTCGGCAGGCGTACACGGTGGGCAGGGCATCGTGCGTGAGCGAGACGTTACGCTGCACCATCTGCTCGTGCAGGTGACCGGCCACCTCTTCCAGCACATCCTCACAGCGGGTCAGCTCGCGCGCTTCATTATAGGTTCCCGCCTTGGTCAGAGTGACCAGATCGTTGACCACGGCCTCCACTGACGCGGTATGTTCCCATACCTCGTTCAGTTGCTGCTGGGTTTCGTTTTCACCGCGCCGGGCGCTGTCATCGCGCAGCTGTTGCAGCGCCGCCACCAGCTTGACGACCGGCTTTTGCAGATCTGAGGCCGCGATATGGGCGAATTGCTCGAGCTCATTGACCATGCCAATCAACTGGTGGCGACTGCGCGCCAGCGCTATCAAGTCGCGATAGGAGGCCAGCGCCGTGTAAATAACGGAAAACAAGCGATCCTGGGTGAGTTCGGTCTTGGCGCGGTAATCATTGATATCGTAAGCCGTCAGCACCCGGCGCTCGGGCGCCAGGCCCGGCTGCCCGGTACGTAAGATAATGCGCACAAAGCGATTACCCAGATCCTGACGTACGAACTGCGCCACTTCCAGCCCCGCTTCGTCGGTTTCCATGACCACGTCCAGCAGGATGATGGCCGTATCTGGGTGATCGGCGATCAGGCTGCGCGCTTCTTCGCCGGAATAGGCACTGACAAATTCCAGGTGCCTGCCGGCAAAGGTAAACTCATCCAGCGCCAGCCGGGTGACCATGTGCACCTCTTCCTCGTCGTCGACAATGAGGATCTTCCAGGGCTTTTCCGTACCCTCATTGACACCGGAATCATCCTCCTCAAGACCTGATTTAAGAAACAACAGGTCGTCGTCAGACTCACCGTTCCCTGAAGCTATGGAGGCGCGTACCACGATAAATGCTCCTAATCTTGCTTAATACAGTTACTTTAGACAGTGACTTTATAAAAACATCTGGAATCGCCACCCGGAACCATTACTTTTCCTGCTGCGACATGCGCTGAACATTTTCGTGCGCAATGGCTACATTACGCGCAAACAGCTCTATGAGTTTGATATCCGGCACACTAATCGGTTCTTCTGCCGCCACGTACAGGATGTTCTCGGTACCGAAATCCGTTTGGTAGTAGCCGACAAAGTAATCAGCACCGTAGTTGTTGGACCGGCTCAGCAGCGCATTGTTGACGCGTTTGAGCACCACGGGATCAATATGATCGGGAATCGTGCCACCGACCAGGTCTTTGAAGCGACCAATGGCAGCCACCACTGAAAACGAGCTGTCATCCTTTTCAGCCGCCAATCCCGATGCTTTGATCACAATGGCATCCTGCTCTAGGTACAGCAGCGAGGTCAGCTGTTCCAAAACACCTTCGGCGAAGCGGGTCACCGACCGCATTTCGAATATTCTTGCCGACGCCTCTATCACCTTGACCAAGCCGCGACGATTCCCTTCCAGCGCCATCAGGTCGCGATAGGAAGACAGGGCGGTATAGACCGTAGTGTACAGCTTTTGCCGAGTGAGCTCGGTCTTTTCTTTGTAGTCATTAATGTCGAACTCGGTGATCACTTTGAATTCCGGTGCCTGTCCGGGCTGGCCGGTGCGAAGGATGATACGCACGAAGCGGTTGCGCAGGGTTTCACGGATATATTTGGCCACGTCCAGACCGGCCTGCTCGGTCTCCATCACCACATCCAGCAGGATCAGGGCAATATCAGGCTGCTCGGAAATGATATCCCGGGCCTCCTCACCGGAATAGGCATTGATCAGCTGCAGCGGGCGACCGGCAAAATGAAAATCTTCCAGCGCCAGACTGGTCACGGCGTGGACCTCGTCTTCATCATCCACCACCAGCAGCTTCCACACCCTCTCGCCACGCGGGCTATCGGCATTGTCAGGGGCTTCAGCAACCGGCTCGTCCGCCAGCTTTAGCTCATCACCTGGCGGTTTCGGTGTTTCGTTTTCCGTTGCCATAACGCGCCTCTTTGGTTGTCGGGAAATCAATTTCCACCGTGGTCCCCTTGCCCTCTTCGCTACTCAGGCTGACCTGGCCGTGCAGCTGTTGAGTAACCAGATTGTACACAATATGCATGCCGAGTCCGCTGCCCCCGGCTCCCCGCTTGGTGGTAAAGAACGGGTCAAAAACCCGTGTAACACTGTCACGTGACATGCCTTTGCCGTCGTCCGCATACACCAGGTGTATCCAGCCATCAGATTGATCGACGCAGATTCGGATAGTGCCGGCCTCGTTGTCATCGTAGGCGTGAATCAGGGAGTTCATCACTAGGTTGGTCAACACCTGTGAAATGGCGCCGGGAACGCTGTCGATAACCAGCTTGTCTTCACATTCCACTTCGACGTCGATGCGGGTTTTTTTCAGTTTCGGACGCAGGCTCAGCAGAATTTCATAGATATAGTCTTTGACATTGAACTGGCGATATTCACTGCTGGACTGGTCAACCGCCACCTGTTTGAAGCTGTGAATCAGATCCGCCGCGCGGTTGAGATTACTGAGAATAATGTCGGACGACTGCATGGCATGGTTGAAATATTTGTTTAGCCCTGAGTTTGTCAGCTTGCCGGATTCGTAGGCATCATGGGTTTCCTCGGTGTTCATTTTCAGCGTCGATGCCGCCGTGACGCCAACACCAACTGGCGTATTGATTTCGTGAGCCACCCCTGCCACGAGGCTTCCCAGGGAGGCCATTTTCTCGGTATTCACCAGCTGCTCCTGGGTCTTTTTGAGTCGCTCCATTGCCGCCTGCAATTCGCGATTGGCCACCTCGCCCTGCTCGATACGCATTTCCAGTTCGGACTTGGCCTCTTCCAGGGCTTTGTCGCGCTCCTCTATCTGAGCCAGCATACCGTTGAAGCCGTCGATCAGTTTTCCCACCTCGTCGGCGCTGGCGCGCGGCGCCCGCAGTGAGTAGTCCTTCTTCTCGGATACCCGCACCATCGCGCCCAGTAGCTCAAGCAGGGGTACCGCGATCATTTTCTGCAAAAAGGCAGTGATAAAGGCCGCAATCAGCACACTCACCAGCATCATGGACACCATCACAATCACGTTGAATTGGGTGGTTCGCCAAAGATCCGAAAGATCGCGCTCTACGTACAGTGAACCCATTTTTTCGTTGCCCAGCCAGATCGGCTTGACCATCACCAGCATGTTCGTAGAAATATGGTTTTGCTCTGGCGGCGACTCTGGGCACTGATTTCGCACCCCATCTTTGACGTAGGTGGCAAACTGGCGGGGTCCGCTGCCGTCCAGGTCGCTGTAGATGCAAGCCAGCTTTATTTCCTCCTCGGCACGCAGCGAGGACAGCGTTTCGTTGGCCGCCTGGGCATCGTTAAAACTCAGCGCGGCAGTGGTATTGAGGCTGAACACCTCGGTAATAGCCGACACGTTCTGCACTATCGCCTGCCGCAACCCGACCCAGCTCTGGGCGATAAACACCGCCGAGATGATGAAGACGGCCAGCGCGCTGCTGCCAACAATGGCAATCATCAATTTCTGGCGTATCGGAAGATCCCGCAGCACAGCCATTATTCCCGCCACCTACTGCACTACCGTGCGCGCCAGGCGCAACAGTTTGGAACTCATACGCAGGCGTGAGCGCCGCGCGGCCTCATTGTTGATATCAAAACGCACTTTGCCATCGACGATAACAAACTCGATGATCCCTCCGGCCTCGACAAAACGTGGATAGTCACCAACGGTGAGCACTGACTCGGCACGGGCAAGGCTGACCCAGTTCTGGAGCTTGGCGCTGTCGGAATAGCCGACGTAGAGCACCCGACAGTCACCCACTTCCTCCGGCTGCCGGATACGCCTGGCACTCAGTGTGCGGCTGCCCGTGGTCTTACCTCTGATTGTGGTGTCCAGCGAGCTGCCAAAAGGGTCCTCCCCCACCACACAGATAGTGACGGTATCGGCGCTTTGCAGGACTTCATCGGGCCAGTCGACAAACTTGGTAAAGTTGTAAAGGAAGGCCGCCTTTACCCGATACTCAAGATCGCTGCCCAGCGCCGATGAGGCGAACGCCAGCATCAGCAACACTGCCAGTACCGGCGCGACTGCCCGCGATTGCCCTTGGCCAAATAGCGCTGTCATTGCCGTGGCACTATTCCTCTCAGCCGTATGCCCTTCAATTGTATGCCCTTCAACTGTCGATTCCTTACGCTTGCCATTCCTGCCTTAGTCCAGAATCCCGTCGGATACGCAGTTCCCGCATCCTCCCTCAATCTGAGTACCGCCATGTGACGATGCCGTGGATACTGCGGGAGATCTCCACCCCGCTGCTGATATCGAATTCCGGGTGCGCCCGGTCCAGCAGATTGTTGCCCACCAGCGCAAACTCCAGATCACTCGCCGCCAGCCACGCGAGCCGGGCGTTTAACTCGGTGTAGGCCGGTACGCCCTCGTCCGGGAGGGCATCCACGTAGCGCAAGGCGGCGTCCAGCTGCCACCGGTCCGAGATATCCCACAGCGAGCGCAGCAGGGCCTGGTTGCGCGGGTCGCGGCGGTTGTTTGTTTCGATAAACGTGTCACTGCTGCCCGAGTCAGCAGAGAACTGTAAGTCTTGATAAGTGTAGGCCGCTATCAGCGTCCAGTATTGTGCCGCATGCCAGTGCAACACGGTCTCTATGCCGCTGCCGTGGCCGCTGCCCTCGTTGGAGATCAACGGGTCCTGGGGTATCGGCCGCAGCACCGGGGTGTTATCCAGGCCCCGCAGCTGCTCGTATTCGTTGTAGTACAGCGCCACATCCAGGTTCAAATGCTCGCTCAGCAGGCTGCGGTAACCCAGCTCGTAGGCGATGACCTCTTCGGACTCAAAGTCCTCGCTGCCGCTGACGATACCGGTGGGCGATTCGTCCAGCACCGAGCGGACATTGTGATCCACGCGGTTGGGCATGCGCACCGCGCGCGACACCGCCGCCCACAGGGTCTGGGTGGCCGTAGGCAAATAAGTGAGGCGCGCGCTGGGCTGCAGTTCGGTGCCGGTAAAGTCGTTGTCTTCAACCTTGACGCCCAGCGTCAGCTTCGCGCGCTCGCGCAGCAGCTGAATCTGGTCCTGCACAAACAGGTTTACGGTTTCGGTACTGCGTGAGGATGGCGTAAAGGCGAGAACCGCCGGAAGATGGTTGACGATTTCGTCTTCGGAGCGACGATAACCCCCGCCCCACACCCACTGCTGGCGCTCGCCCACACTGAAATGGTGGCGAAAATCCAGGTCGTAGGTGTCGCGGTCTTCTGCCAGGGTAAAGTGATTGTCGCGATCGGTGCGGTCGTAGTAGAGCTGCAAGCTGAAGCCATCACCGTCACTGGCGATGCGGCTCCAGCGGGTGATGAGATTATTGCCGCTGACCTCTTCCTCCAGACCACTGCTGCGGATACGCGAATTACCCCAGTAGGCATCACCCTGCACCGTCAGCGTGTCGGTGGCGCTCAGTCGCCAGTCCGTGCGGAACCCCGTACGCCGGCGATGCCAGGCGTCATTGGCATCGGTGCTGCCAACCATCTCCTGAGCCTGGTAGTCGCTGCTCTTGGCGTAGACGCGGAAGTGACCGCGCGTCCCCACGCGGCCACCGTAGCGGGCGGCGGCGAAGTTCTTCAGGTCGCCGTCTCCCCCCAGGTCAGCGCTTACCAGCGCCCCCTGACTGTCGGCAGCGGAGCGGGTGACAATATTGATCACCCCATTCACCGCATTGGCGCCCCACAGCGCCGCTCCAGGGCCGCGGATAACTTCTATACGGTCGATATCGGCGAGAAAACTGTCCTGCACATCCCAGTACACCCCCGAAAACAGCGGGGTATAGAGACTCCGGCCATCCATCAACACCTCCAGTTTATCGGCCAGGGTAGAGGCGAAGCCCCGCGCCGTCACCACCCAGGTATGGGCATCAACCCGCGCCACCGACAGGCCGGGAACCAGGCGTAGCGCTTCCGGCAGATTACGCGCTCCAGCGCGGCGCATTTCCTCGCCAGTCAAGACATAGATGGCGGCAGCGGCATGCTGTAACGGTTCCAATTGCTTGGAAACCGACACCACCTGAATGCTCATCAGCGCCTCAATGCTGAGGCTGCTGAAATCACCGCTCTCCAGGGCTCGCTGCAGGTCGCGGCTGCTGGCCCACAGCGGCGCGCACAGCAGTAACCCCAGACCCCATGCGAGGCCGGCCCGGATAGCACTGCGGTGACCGGCGACGGCCCCGGCAAGCCACTCCATGCGCGTCCTCCCTCTGGAGATGGCACGGTCACCCCCTCCCCCTGGCCGAACTGCGGAACGTGATTTGTAGTAGTTATTAAGGCACAAAACCCGCCACCTTGCGTAAACCCCGCCGCGGCCATGCGCTGGGGCGCGGCGGCGGTACTCCCTCCTGAGACCTTAGCCCCCTTTGACGAACTCGGCCACTGTGCCAACTACGTATAGAAAACACCTCCCTTTCAAAGAGTTACAATCAGCACAAGCGATCAATACCGGCGCCTCAAGCACACTGCATCAACGCGGTCACGTGGGTATGGACGCTGGCTGCCAGTGCCGGCAGGTGATAGCCCCCTTCCAGCACGGACACCACCCGCCCTTCGGCCATTGCCGCCGCCTGCTGACAGATCCAGTCACTGACCCAGCCGAAGTCCGGCTCGGTTAGCCTCAGCCTACCCAGAGGGTCCAGACGGTGGGCATCAAAGCCCGCCGACACCATGATCAACTGGGGCCGGTGCGCATGCAGCGCGGGCAGCCAGTCACTCTCCACCACCCGCCGCAAATCCTTGCCGTCACTGCCTGCCGGCAACGGCGAGTTGACAATGTTCGGACGCTGCACGTCCCAGTGGCGATTGGGGAAAAACGGGTGTTGAAAGCTGGAACAGACCAGCACCTGCGGCTGCTCCATAAAGATTTCCACGGTGCCGTTGCCGTGGTGGACATCGAAATCCAGCACCGCCACACGCTGCAGCCGCCAGTGCGCCAGCGCGTGGCGCACCCCCACGGCAATGTTGTTGAACAGGCAAAACCCCATAGCCAGAGCGGTTTCGGCGTGGTGGCCGGGCGGGCGCACCGCGCAAAAGGCACGTTGGCACTCCCCCGCCATTACCGCGTCCACCGCCTGCACCACGGCCCCGGCAGCGAGCCGGGCTGCCCCCAGACTGTCGCGGCAGAGCACAGTGTCGGCGTCGAGGTAGCCATAGCCCGACGAGGGCAGCGCCGCCGCCACTGCCGCCAAGTGCTCAGGCGGATGCACCCGCGCCAGCGCCTCGGACGGTACCGGCTGCGCTTCACGCTGCAGCAGCTGCGCCAGCAACCCGCTGTCGCGCAGATGCTGCTCGATGGCCTCCAGTCGCGCCGCGCACTCCGGGTGACCGGGACCGGTGTCATGCAGCCGGCAGTCACTGTGGCTGATATAGGCTGTTCTACAGCTCATGCCGAACTTCACTCTGTTAGTGGCATTACGCAGACAGCACCCCAACGCCGTTTACCTGGCGTTGTCGCTCCGCACATGTTTGCGTCAGCGTGGCGCTACCGCTGCGAGTGCTGTGGCCATCCCGACGAACGCCCGCAACGCGGGCTTATGCGGGCCTACGTCTCCCGTCTCGCCTCAACGCCGATACAGCTCCACATCGCCGCCGCTGGCAGCGGTGTTCTCGGTACGCGTCGCCTCCACCGCGAAGGCTGGCAAGTAATGCGGGCCGCCAGCCTTGGGGCCGGTGCCCGACAGGCCGCGGCCGCCAAAGGGCTGTACGCCTACCACCGCACCCACCATGTCGCGGTTGATATAGGTGTTGCCCACCGGCAGCAGCCGCTGTACGCGCTCACAGAAGGCTTCCAGGCGGCTGTGAATGCCCAGGGTCAAGCCATAACCCTGGCGCCGCAGCTGCGCCAGAGCCGGCTCCAGGCCATGGGGCGGATAACAAAACACATGCAGTACCGGGCCGAACACCTCGCGCTCCAGCAACGCCACATCGCGCAGCTTGAGTATGGCCGGGGCAAAGAAATGGCCGGCGGCGGGCAGGCGCGACGCCGGGTAGCGGTAGCGCAGCTCAATGCCGGGGCGCCGCTGCGCCTGCTCGACATAGGCCTCCAGCTCATCGCGCGCCGCCGCGCTGATCACCGGCCCGATATCGGTGGCTGGCTCGCGCGGGTCACCCAGACTCAATGCGTCAACAGCGCCGGCGATCATGGCCAGCACCCGCTCGGCGCTCACCTGTGGCAGTAATAACAGGCGCAGCGCCGAGCAGCGCTGGCCGGCACTGAGGAAGGCGGAGCGTATCACTGCATCACAGAGCTGTTCGGGCAGGGCCGTGGTGTCCGCTACCATGGCATTGATACCGCCAGTCTCGGCGATCAGCGTCGCTATGGCGCCGTCGCTCGCCGCCAGACAGCGCTGCAGGGTCTTGGCGGTGACGGTGGAGCCGGTAAAGGCCACCGCAGCCAACCGAGGATCGGCCATCAGCCGCGCGCCGATGCGAGAGCCCTTCCCCGGCAGCAGGTGCAGCACCTCGGGGGGCACGCCGCAGCGCAGCAACAGCCGCAGCAGTTCGGCGGCAATCAGCGGCGTGTGCTCGGCGGGCTTGGCCAGCACCGCGTTGCCCGCCACCAGCGCTGCTACCACCTGGCCAGTGAATATTGCCAGCGGAAAATTCCAGGGGCTGATGCACACCACCACGCCACGGCCCTGCAGGCGTAGGCTGTTGCTCTCGCCGGTGGGTCCCGCCAGCGGCTGCGTGGTGAACTGCCGTCTCGCCTGCAGCGCATAATAGCGGCAGAAATCCACTGCCTCGCGCAGCTCGGCTACGGCGTCAGTCCAGCTCTTGCCCGCCTCGGCCTGCAGCCAGTAATAAAACCGCGGCGCGCTGGCTTCCAGCTCATTGGCGGCTGCTTCCAGCAGCTCCGCCCGCGCTTCGCCGCCGCGTGCGTCCCAGGCGGGCTGGGCGGCGCTGGCTGCAGCAAAGGCATCATTGATTGCGGTATCGTCCGCTTCGGCGCGATGCCCCAGTATCTGCTGTGGTGCCTGCGGGCTGCAAACCGGCAGTGACAGCTCACCACGCTCGATGCCACTGACAATGCAGGGCGCGCTGCCGACCGCCGCCGCAGCGGCCGAGGCCGCGCGCAGCGCACTCCAACTCTCAGGCTCACTGAGATCACAGCCACGGGAATTGGCGCGATCAGGATACAGCGCCGCTGGCAGCGCTATCCCCGAATCGGCGGTCAGCTCCGGCAGGCGGTGAAAAGGGTCGCCAACCAGGGTGGCAACCGGGGCCCGCTCATCCAGCAGGTGATGCACAAAGGAGCTGTTGGCGCCGTTCTCCAGCAGGCGCCGCACCAGGTAGGGCAACAGGTCGCGATGGGCACCAACCGGCGCATAGGCACGCACAAACAGCGCTTGCCCGAGATCGTCGCCCAGCGTCTCGAACAGCGCCTCACCCATGCCATGCAGGCGCTGGAACTCGATCTCACAACCCTGTTGCTGCTCAACGCCATCGGCCAGCTCCAGTAGCGCCGCCAGCGTATAGGCGTTGTGGGAGGCGAACTGGGGCTGCAGCACCGGTGCCGCCTGCAGCAGCCGCGCCGCGCACACCAGGTAATTGCAGTCGGTGGCAGTCTTGTGGGTGAACACCGGGTAGCCCGGCAGCCCCAGCTGCTGCGCACGCTTGATCTCGCTGTCCCAGTAGGCGCCCTTGACCAGCCGCACCAGCAGGGAGCGGCCATTGGCCACCGCCATCTGTTGCAGGCGCTCGATGACAGCAAAAGCTCGCTTCTGGTAGGCCTGCACCGCCAGCCCCAGCCCGGCCCAGCCCCGCAGACTGTGCTCCTGGCACAGGCGCTGCAGCAGCTCTAGCGTCAGGGTCAGCCGCTCCACCTCCTCGGCGTCGATGGTAAGGCCGATACCTTGCGCTTGCGCCCGCTGCGCCAATGCCAACAACCGCGGGTACAGTTCGCGCTGCAGCCGCTGACACTGGCTGTACTCAAAACGCGGGTGCAGGGCCGACAGCTTCACCGATATCCCCGGCGCACGCTGCCCCGGCGGCCAGGGGCCGCGCTCGCCAATCGCATCAATGGCCGCCAAATACGCCTCGAGGTAGCGCTGGGCATCGGCCTCACAGCGCGCCGCCTCGCCGAGCATGTCGAAGGAGTGGGCCGCGAGCTGACGGCGCTGCGCCTTGTCCAGCGCTTCGTCAATGCTCGGCGCATAGACAAAGGCATCGCCTATCAAGCGCATGGCGCCGCGCAGCGCCAGCCGCATCGCCGGCTCTCCCATGCGCGCCAACAGTGCCGCCGCTCCCTCGCCGCGTTGCTGGGCAGCCAGCATCTGCTGAGCCAGCAGTAATGCCTGGGTACCGGCATTGACTCCAGCGCTGGGGGAATGGCCGCGGTGGATCAGCCAATTAGCCCCCACCAGCTTTTCCGCCAGCAGGGCGTCCACGGTATCGCTGTCGGGAATGCGCAGCAGACATTCGGCCAGCGCCATCAGCACCAGGCCCTCATCGCTGTCGAGGCCGTATTCCTGCAAAAAGCCTTCGACCAGACGCGGGCGCCGCTCCGCGCTACGCAATGCCTGCACCACCCGCGTCGCCCTCGCACCAGCGCGCGCGGCGGCCTCGGCTGATAAGGGATTGCGCCGCCCCAGTTCGGCCATCAACGCCGCTTCGTCGCCAAACTTGGACTGCTCGTAGCTGGGCAATAAATCGTCGATAGACTTGGGGCGTTTGTCCGGGCTGTCGTCAGATACCATGGCGATCACAGGCCTGCGCGGCCCTGGCGATCAATTGCCGCCGCGTTACCCCCAATTTAGTCAATAAAGCCGGGGGCCGACATCTGGCAAGGCTGTAAATCTGCCCGTTTGCTATCGTTATTAGGCCACCAGTCAATCTGTGTGACAGCCCAATAACCGGCAGGAGCAGCGCACAGCAACGGCCATGACCACGCCCATTACCGACTGCGATCTGATCATCTTCGGCGGCACCGGCGACCTGTCGCTGGGCAAGCTGCTGCCGGCGCTCTACCGGCTGCAACACGCCGGCCTGTTGGGCGGGGTGCAGCGCATCATCGGCACCGGCCGCCAGCCGCTGAGTGACCAGGCCTATCGCGACACCGTGGCCGCGCGACTGCGCAGTGCACTGGGCGGCGACTGGTGTGAGGACAGCTGGCGCGCGCTGGCGCCGCGACTGGGCTTCGCCAGAATCAACGCCAGTGACAGCGACGACTTCCGCGCGCTAGCCCAGCAACTGGCAGCGCGGCCGCTGCCGCGCATTTTCTATCTCGCCACCCTGCCCTCGCTCTATGGT
>JBFHRT010000022.1:0-12450 GCA_041591575.1 Spongiibacteraceae bacterium | reverse complement strand
TAGCGCGGTAGGTCCGCATAAGCTTGCGTTGCGGACGTTTGCCGGAAACGCTAAGAAGCGCTTATTCCGGCCTACAATGGGGATCGACACCGCAATTGATGCGATGAGAATCGCAGGGAGTGCCTTAAGTTAATGGCATTGCGGCGCACCCTACGCCGCTCCGCTCCCAGTATTGGTAGGGTGCGCCGTGCGCACCGGGCGACGTTCGATAAACCCCGCCAAGCCAGCAAGTGCCGCAACAAACACGCATAAAAAAACCCCGCTCAATGGCGGGGTTTTTCGAGGTTCGCAGCAAACGCTCAGGCCTGCTCCGGCGCCTCTTCAGCCTCGGCGGCGGCGCTGCCGGCGTCAGCCGGTGCGCCCATGTCTTCCTCCAGGCTCTTCTGGCGGGCCAGCTCGCGGTCCATGAACTGCATCCACTGTTCCGCGTACTTGGCTGAGCGCTCTTCCTTCATCGCTTCCTTGAAGGCCTCGCGCGCGCTGTCGTAGTTCTTCAGATTGAACTCGGCCATGCCCAGTACCAGCCAGGCAGTGTCCGGGCGTTTGACGCCACCCTTCTTGAAGCCGGCGCGAACAGCCTTGGCGGCCTTTTCGAACTCGTCGTTATCCAGATAGATGTTGCCCAGGCGCGCCCACAGTTCGCCCTTGTCAGACTTCTCTGCGGCCTTGGCCATTTCCGGAATCGCGCGCTTCACCTCCTGGGCCTGGCGCCAGGCGTTGCCCAACAGCTCCAGGTTTTTGGAAGTCGGTTCGATCTGCTTGCCGTCGATACCCTTGTCGATGACCTTGGCGGCCTTGTAGGGCACCTCCTGAGACAGGAACATGTAAGCCATGTTCACCAGCTCTTTTTCCTTCTCCAGCAGGCCCTGCACGTAGGCGGTCTCCATGGCGGCGACCATCTTCGGCTCCTGCTTCAGCTCGCCGTACATCGCGGCCAACTGCACCCAGTACTGCTTCTTCTGGTAGTACTTGAGGGTCTCTTCGAGAATCTCCACCACCTTGGGGATGTTGTTCTTCTCGAAGTACAGGAAGCGCTGCAGACCGTACCACTGCTCCTTGGGCACCTTGCCCTTGCCCTTGTAGTCGTCGATGGCAACTTCAACGTGCTTGAGCGCGTTGGTGTAGTCCTTGAGCTGGTAGTAGCCCTGGCTGAGCAGTGCGTGAGCATTGGCACCCACCGGCTCACCCAGCTCTTCCTTCAGGCGGAACCACTCCTTGAGCTGGCGCACACCCCTTTTCCACTCTTCCATTACAAAGTAGAGCTGGGCAATGGTGTACTTGGTGTTGACCTCCATCGCCTCGGGAATGTCCGGCTGCTTGGCCACTTCCTGGTAGGCTTTGAGGGCCTTGGGGTAGTCTTCCTGAGTGAAGTGCAAGAAGGCATACATGTTGTACAGGTTGGCCAGCTCGTAGCTGTTCAGCGCGCTGCGGCCTTCTTTGTCACGCAGTTCGTCGAGCACAGCAAAGGCCTCTTTGTACTGCTTGGCCTCGGCGAGCTCCTGCGCGGCACTCAGCTTCTCAAAGATTTTGGCGCGAATCGCCGGCGTGCGCCGGGTCTTGCGCTTTGGCTTGTCGTCGGCCGCCTGCGCCTGGCCCAGGGCAACCTCACCCACTACCGGCGCCGCCACCTGGGTGGCCACCGGCAGCGCGAATACTGCTGCCGTGCCCAGTGCCAGGGAGCAGGCCCAGCGGCGAAGGGCCGCACCCGCCTCGGTTTTGCTCCGTTGATACTTAGCCATTATTTATCCAACTCGTAGGTAAACCGGTTTTGAATACCGGGAACCTCAATCGGGTCCCCATCTACCACGCGCGGCTTGTACTTGAATTTGGCTGCAGCCTTTACCGACGCCCGCTCGAAATAGCCCGGCGGCGAACAGTCAACCGGCACGATGTCCTTGGTGGTACCGGCCTTGGTCACGGTGTATTCCACCGTGCAGTAGCCCTCCACACCGCGGCTCTGGGCCCGGCGCGGGTAGATCGGTGCCACTTTGACGATCGGCAGGTATTCACCGTCGGAGGCGGCGAGGCCACCACCGGCTACGGCCAGTTCCACCGTCTGCTGGGGCGCCATATTGACGGCTTCGACATCGGGGTTGATGTCTTCCATCTCAGGCTGGTCCAGATCGGGCGGCGGCTGTTCCGGCTCCGGCGGCTTGTCCGGCTTTTTGTCGATGTTGGTATCTATTTCCCGATCCGGCATGGTGATGTCGGCAAGCTTGGTGCGCTTGCTTTCATCCAGCGTCTTGTCCGCCGTCTCGATCAGGGTCGGCATCAGCACGAAGAGTCCGAAGGTGACTACGAACGCCAGTGCGCCGCCGATGAGCAGTCTCAGTCGATTCATATGACTTAGCTATCTTCAGTGGCCAGTGACACGTCAAAAACGCCCGCCGCACGTGCAGCGTCAATTACCGCGGTCACGGTTTCCGTGTTGGAAGCCTTGTCCGCCTGGATGACGACCGCACCCTTGGGGTTCTCCGCGTGCATACGCTCGATAACCGAACGTACGGAGCGCTTGTCGACGCGACGCTTGTCGATCCAGATTTCATTGGTGGCATTGACCGCAACCAGAATGTTCACGTTCTCTTTCTTGGTTGCCGTGGACGCTTCGGGCCGGTTGACCTCGATGCCGGCCTCTTTGATGAAAGAGGCCGTCACAATGAAGAAGATCAGCATGATAAAGACCACGTCGAGCATCGGCGTGAGGTCGATTTCAGAGGCGTTGCCTTCTTCACCCTTTCTCTTGTGATTCCTGCGCATTATTCCGTTCTCTTAGTGATCTGTAGTCAGATGGTCGTTGACCAGCTCATTCTCACGTTCGGCCGCACGGCTGATGTAGGTGTTACCGAACACACCCGACAGTGCCGCAACCATGCCCGCCATGGTCGGAATGGTCGCCTTGGACACACCACCGGCCATGGACTTGGCGTCGCCGCCACCGGTCACCGCCATGATGTTGAACACTTCGATCATTCCGGTCACGGTGCCCAGCAGCCCGAGCAGCGGACACAGGGCCACCAGCGTCTGGATAATGGGCAGGTTCTCGTTGACCTTGAGGCTGATCTGAGACACCAGCAATTCACGAATTTGGTGCGCATTCCAGGACTTGCGCTCGGCGCGCCCTTCCCAGATCGCCATCACCTGATCCACGTCCTGCTTGAGGCCAAAGCGGAAATACCAGAAGCGCTCAAACAGCAGGGTCCACATCAGGAAGGTGACGATAGCGATGAGCCACAGCACATCGCCACCTGCCTCCATGAAATTGCGGATAATGTCAGCCCATTCGTACAATTTGTACATGGCTTATTTCCCCTGATGGGCTTCCGTGTGCTGGGCGACAAGACCAGTGGTCTGCTCTTCCAGAATGTGGATGATCTTCTGGGCACGACCGTTGACGATGGTGTGCAGCAGTACGACCGGAATCGCGACACACAGACCCAGTACGGTGGTTACCAGGGCGCCGGAAATACCGCCGGCCATTGCCTTGGGATCGCCCGCACCGAAGATGGTGATGGCCTGGAAGGTGATGATCATACCGGTCACTGTACCCAGCAGACCCATCAGCGGTGCAACCGCGGCGATGATCTTCAGCAGGTTCAGCGAGTTCTCCAGGCTGGGGGTTTCCTTGAGGATGGCCTCGGACAGCTTGAGCTCCAGCGTCTCGGGGTCCATACCCGGGTTGTCGGTGTGCACCTTCAGCACGCGACCCAGCGGGTTGTTTTCGCTCGGGGCGTCGCTCTTCAGCTGTGCATTGACCTTGCCGTTGACCAGGGTCAGTACCACCAGGCGCCACAGCGCGATCAGCATACCGATAACACCCACGCCAGTGATGATGTAACCAACCACGCCACCCTGGTGCCAGCGCTCAGCCAGCGTCGGGCTGTCGATCAGCGCCGCCAGGTAGGAACCGCCGCTGGGGCCGGTGGGGTCTGCACCAAAGCTATTCAGCTCGTTGCCGCTGGCAGAGGCCAGGTCAGCAGCCCAGCCCAGGTAGGGGCCGGAGGGCTGGCGAGCCAGCACCGCAACCGAGCCAGTCTCGGAGATGTACTGCAGGTACTGGCCGTCGGTGTTGACGATGTTGAAAGTACCAACGCGCACAACTTCCTGCTCCTGCTTTTCACCGGCGGCGCTGGTGACAGTGGTGCGGAACTTGACGATTTTGCCGGACTCGGTCATCTCGCGCTGCATTTCGAACCACATGCGCTCGATTTCTTCGATCTTGGGCAGCTGCTCGGCACCGCTCATCTTGGCGATCAGCGAGTCGAGGAATTTCTCACGGCCGGGGAACTGTACGCTCACCAGCGAGTTTTGGAAGTTGGAGCGCATGTCGCCGGCGGCGGAGGTCAGGTGGCCGAACATTTCGGTCAGTACACCCAGACGCTCTTTCAGCTGACGCTGCTTGTCGGTCAGCACCAGTTCCAGCTCTTCAAACTTGCCTTCGAGGACGGCGGAGCGCTCCTCTTCTTTCTTCAGCAGGTCCTTGGCTTCTTGCAGCAGCTCCTGCTGCTGGAAGCGGGCGGCTTTGAAACGGTCTTCACGAGCCTGGTTTTCGCGGGCTTCGGAGACACGACCCTTTTCGACGAAGCGCAGCAGCTCGTCCAGGGACTTGGCTTCCTGTGCCATCAGCGGCGAGGAAGCGATGGCGATGGCCCCGCCCACGGCGAGGACTGCGGCTTTAAAGATGTTCTTTTTCATTACTGCACTGCCTCCGGTGCCGGAATCGGGAGTTTCATGATGTCGATGGAAGCCTGTTTACGGGCGATGCGCAGACCCTTGATGATGGCGCCCTTGTACTCGTCACCGAGTTCGTCCCAACGGCGCTCGGCCTGGTTCCATACACCGGCGTGCTCGGTGTCGGTGGTCTGGTACATCAGCGCGATGCGGCCTACGCGCAGGAAGTTGACGTCGCGCTCGACGCCGCCGATGTCGGCAGTGCCCTTGTACGCGTCGACCTTGCGGCCGTACTCGTTTTCGATCTTGTAAGCTTCCAGTACCTGGCGGAACTTCTCAGACACGGTCACGTCGGAGCGGTCCAGGTTCTTACGCAGGAAGGCGATACGCTCTTTGCGCTCGGCGATGTGGAAAGGCACGTCCAGCTCGACGAATTTCTCCAGGCCGTCGATCATGCGGATGATCAGCGGCGTTACCTGACGCTGGATAACGGTGGCGTCACCGATGGACTCTTCCAGCTCTTTGATGCGCTTGATCTGGTTGGCGATCTGGCGCTCGAGACGGGCGTTGTAAACGCGCAGGCCGTCGACCTGCTTCATCACGGTCTTGTAGTCCTGCAGCAGGTCGCGAGTCTCGCTGGCGAGACGATCAATGCGTACCTGTGACTCCTGGGCAGCCTTGGTTTTCTTGAGGCCTACGTTGATGACGGAGCTGACGGGAACTTTGGGTTTGGGAGGAGGCGCCGCTGCCGCATCAGCTTCATTTTCCTGCGCATTGGCAGCGTATGCCGGGGCGCCGGCCAGCGCAAATACAGTCACCGAGGCCGCCAGCGCGATTGATTTCAATCGATGCATAGTCATGGGAAGTGCTTTTCCTATTAGGGACATTGAGTGAAAGCTGAGCTTTTAATTTTTATCGCGTCACCGTATTAAAGATTGGTAATCCGGCAACAAAGGAGCCCATTGTAATCACTAGCTTTCTGAAGAATCAACGGATAGCCAAAAACTCTTTAAAAGCCCCGAAATAGCGCATTTTCTTCGTGTCGTTTTGTTACTTTCCCGAGAATATAGGTAACAGTTTTGCGACGCGGGTAACAAAAATTTACACTTGACAATCGCGCACGCGAGAAGGCCGAGCCGGAAAACTGCCGACTCGGTCACAGAGACAATACGAAGAAAATGCTAGGATTAGCCCTCGCCGGGCAGGCGTGATTACCGCCGACTACCGGAAACCGGTCTCAGCCCCGCTCCAGCACGACAAAGCTGTAGGCCGGGCCATCGCCGGCCTCGCCGCGCTGGCGCTCGACCTCGCGCCAGTTTGCATCCAGCTCGGGAAAGAAGGCGTCACCTGCCACCTCGCAGTGCACCTCGGTGAGATAGATGCGCTGCACCCGCGGCAACAGCTCGCGGTAGAGCTGGCCACCGCCGATCACCATGACTTCGCTGGCGCCGGCCTCGCGCGCTGCCAGCTGGGCGCGCTCCAGCGCCGCCTCAACCGTCGCGCAGACCTCCACCCCCGCTGGCGCAAAGTCCGGCTGACGGCTGACCACGATATTGACCCGCCCCGGCAGCGGCCGGCCGATCGATTCATAGGTCTTGCGCCCCATCAGCACCGGCTTGCCCAGGGTGACCCGCTTGAAGTGCTTGAGATCTTCCGGCAGATGCCAGGGCAGCGTATTGTCGGCGCCGATGGCGCGGTTGTCGGCCATCGCCACGATCATGGCCAGCGGCAGCGGCGCGCTCATACCGCGATGGGCGCCCGGATCGCCGGGTGCGGGTCGTAGCCCAGGAACTCGAAATCGGCGTAATCGTACTCGAAGATGCTCGCCGGACGCCGGGCGATGCGCAGCTCGGGCAGCGGCCGCGGCTGGCGCCTGAGCTGCTCGAACACGATATCGTCGGTGAGGTGGTTGCTGTACAGATGCACGTCGCCGAAGCTGTGCACAAAATCACCAACCGCAAGGTCGCACTGCTGCGCCACCATGTGGGTGAGCAGGGCGTAACTGGCGATATTGAAGGGCACCCCCAGGAACAGGTCGGCGCTGCGCTGGTACAGCTGACAGGATAACCGGCCCTCGGCCACATAGAACTGGAACAGGGTATGACAGGGCGGCAGCGCCGCCTTGCCGGCGCGGGCGTTGTCCTGGGGACTGAGCGACTCGTCGGGCAGGTCGGCGGGGTTCCAGCCACTGACAATCAGCCGCCGCGAATCTGGCTTGCGGCGGATCATGTCGATCAGCTGCTCGATCTGGTCGATGGTGGAGCCGTCGGGGCAGGCCCAGCTGCGCCACTGCTTGCCGTAGATCGGGCCAAGGTCGCCGTCAGGCAGCGCCCACTCGTCCCAGATGCTGACGCCGCGCTCGCGCAGCCAGTTGTTGTTGCAGTTGCCGCTGAGAAACCAGATCAGCTCATAGATCACGCTCTTGAGATGGATCTTCTTGGTGGTCAGCAGCGGGAAGCCGTCGGCGAGGTTGAAGCGCAGCTGGCGGCCGAACACCGAGCGGGTGCCAACGCCGGTGCGATCACTCTTGTCGACGCCGTTGTCGACCACGTCGCGCAGCAGATCCAGATATTGTTGCATGGCTATCTCATTGTTTGGCGGAAACCGGCCGGGCGCGGCCGTAGGCGAACAGTATAAAGCCCAGCCCCAGCAGAATCATCGGCAGCGACAGCAGCTGACCACGGGTCATCCAGCCCAGCAGGTCAAAACCGATATGACGGTCGGGCTCGCGAAAGAACTCCACCAGGAAGCGGAAGCTGCCGTAACACAGCAGGAACAAGCCGCCCACCGCCCAGGTCGGCCGCGGCTTGCGCGAGTACATATAGAGGATGGCGAACAGCAACACCCCCTCCAGCGCAAACTGGTAGAGCTGCGAGGGGTGGCGGGCCAGCCCCAGCGGGTCGGCCGGAAACACCATGGCCCAGGGCACATCGCCGGGGCGACCCCACAGCTCCTGGCCGATAAAATTGCCCAGCCGGCCCAGCCCCAGCCCCACCGGCACCAGCGGCGCCACAAAATCCAGCAGCTCGCCGGCGCCGATATGCCGGCTGCGGGCAAACAGCAGCATGGCGACGATCACCCCCAGCAGGCCACCGTGGAAGGACATGCCGCCCTCCCACACCCGCAGCAGCCACAGCGGGTCGGCCAGAAACTGGTCGAAATTGTAGAACAGCACGTAGCCGCAGCGGCCACCCAGCACCACACCCAGGGCGCCGTAGAAGATCAAGTCATCCACCTGCTGGCGGTTGATGGGGCGCCAGGGATCGCGGGTGCGCCGCGCCGCCAGCCACCAGGCGAAACCGAAGGCCAGCAGGTACATGATGCCGTACCAGTGAATGGCCAGGGGCCCCAGCTCAATCGCCACCGGGTCGATATCCGGGTGTTTCAGCATTTCTTCTCCTAGGAATACCCCGTCATTGCGGGGTGCTTGTTAGCCGAAGCAAGCTCACCGACAATGGCAGCGCCCCGGGGAGATCGCCACGTCGCTGAACAGCGCGTCTCGCGATGACGAACTCTGTACTGGTGCGGCGTTAAGTTATTGCCATCGGCGTGTGCCGCTCACTGCTTTTCGTGTCCGACTTCCGACTTCTGACCTCAGGCCATTCGCTACGGAGCTGGGAGCCCACAGCTCGTTGCGCTATATATTGCGCACAATAAACTGCAGCCCGATCACCAGCAAAAACAGCGCAAACGCGCGGCGCAGCTGTTCCGCCGGCAGCCGCTGGGCCCAGTGGGCACCGATGCGCGCGCACCAGAAACTGGTCAGTACAATGCCGGCAAAGGCCGGCCAGTAAACGAAGCCGCTGCTGTAGGCCGGCAGCTCCTCCCGCCCCCAGTCGACGGCGATATTGCTCAGCGCCCCCACCACCGCGATGGGCAGGCCACAGGCCGCCGAGGTGGCCACCGCCCGCTGCATGCGCACATTGCACCAGCTCAGAAAAGGCACGGTGACCGAGCCGCCACCGATACCGAACAGCGCCGACACGTAGCCGATAACACCACCAGCGCTGAACAGACCGGCGGCGCCGGGCAGCGCACGCGATGGCGCCGGCCGCAAGCCCAGCCCCATCTGCGCTGCCACCAGCACCGCAAAGACACCGAACAGCAGTTGCAGGTCGCGGCCACTGATGCCCGCCGCGGTGTTCACACCCAACCACACCCCAACGGCGATGGCCGGCGCCAGCCAGCACCACAGGCGCCAGTCGACATTGCCCAATTGGTGATGGGTTCGCACCGAGCTGATGGAAGTCACCACGATGGTGGCCAGCGAGGTACCCACCGCCAGCTGGGTGGCCACCAGTGGCGACACCTCCAGCGCGGCAAAACTGAACACCAGCGCCGGCACAATGATCAACCCACCACCAACGCCAAACAGCCCGGCGGCGACACCCGCGACCGAGCCCACCACCAAATAAATGAGCACTACCATAATCAGTTTGCCTTGCCCCAACCGCGCTATCATTCGAGCCCCAGATCGGCTCTTTTTTTACAAGCAATTCTCTGTCAATTTGAATTTTTGTTATTATGCCGCCCCGATAACGATTATAAACGCAGACTTACCCAGACCCGCCATGTGCCTGATTTTGCTCAGCTGGAAGAGCCATTTGCGCTACCCGGTGGTAGTTGCCGCCAACCGCGACGAGTTCTACTCACGCCCCAGTGTGGCTGCCCATTTCTGGAAAGACGCTCCCGCCATCCTCGCCGGCCGCGACTTGCGCCAGGGCGGTAGCTGGCTGGGCCTCAACCACGACGGCCGCTTTGCCGCCATCACCAACTTTCGTGGCGGCCAGTCCGCTGATGCGGGCGGCCGATCTCGCGGCGAACTCATTGCCAATTACTTGCGCGGCGACAGCAGCCCTAGCGAGTTCCTACAGCAACTTGAGCGATTCAAGCGTCGCTACAACCCCTTTAACCTGCTGTTGGGTAATCGCGACGAGCTACTTTACACCGACGATGAGCACAGCGGATGGCGGCGACTGCCACCAGGAGTCTATGCACTTGGCAATGACCGCTTGGGGCACGGCTCGCGCAAAGAACGTAACGGTATCAGTGAGCTACGCCAGGCGCTGCACGACGGCGCCGACCTCGACCAGCTTCTGGCAATACTTGCCGATTCCGCCCCCGCCGAAAACGGCGAGGACAGCCTACACCAGAAACTATCAGCGCGCTTTATCCAGCTGCCCGAAATCGGTTATGGCACTCGCGCTTCCACTGTGCTGCGCATCGCCAATGACGGCAGCACAGATTTCGTAGAGCGGCGCTTCGACGAAGCCGGCAACGCCGACGATAGCCCCCGTTTTCGTCTCACCGTGGGCAACAGCACTTTTAGTTGACGCGCTTTTCCTCGCCAAACACCGGCTTGAGCAGGCGGTCGACACCGGCCTTGGACAGCGCTTCGTGCAGCAGCTCAAACACCTGGTCAGAGGAGTCCAGGGTCAGCGCCCGCTCCAGCAGCGCCCGCGAGTCGGCGATGCGGCTGTTGCGGATCACCGCCTTGACCTTCAACAGGTTGTTGGCATTCATCGACAGCATGTCGTAACCCATCGCGATCAGCAGCATCACCGCACCGGGGTCTCCGGCCAGCTCGCCGCAGATGCCCACCGGCTTGCCCTCGGCATGGGCGCCGTCGGCCACCATTTTCAGTGCGTGCAGGATGGCCGGGTGGTAGACGTGATAGAGGTCAGCCACCCGCGAGTTGTTGCGATCCACCGCCAACAGGTACTGGGTCAGGTCGTTGGAACCCACCGACAGAAAATCCACCCGCTTGGCCAGCTGGCGCGCTTGGTATACCGCCGCGGGCACCTCCACCATCACGCCGATGGGTGGCAGTCGCAGCTGCACGCCCTCGTCGATCAACTCGTCGTGGGCGCGGTAAATCAGTTCCAGTGCCTCCTCCAACTCCGGCACATTGCTGATCATCGGCAACATGATGCGCAGGTTGTTGAGCCCGGCGCTGGCCTTGAGCATGGCCCGCACCTGCACCAGGAAGATCTCGGGATGGTCCAGGGTGACCCGGATGCCGCGCCAGCCCAGGAAGGGGTTGTCCTCGACGATGGGGAAATAGGGCAGCGCCTTGTCGCCGCCGATATCCAGCGTGCGCATGGTCACCGGCAGTGGTGCAAAGGCCTGCAGCTGCTCGCGGTAGATCTCGCGCTGCTCCTCTTCACTGGGAAAACGCTCGCGCAGCAGGAAGGGAATCTCGGTGCGGTAGAGGCCGACACCCTCGGCGCCGTAATCCAGCGAGCGCGCCACATCCGCCATCAGGCCGGTGTTGACCCACAGCGGAATACGCTGGCCGTCCAGGGTGACGCTGGGCAGGTCGCGCTGGGTCTCCAGCCCTTTTGACAGCGCCGCCTGTTCGGCGTTGACCGCCTCGAACTGCTCGTACAGCTCCGCCGAGGGGTTGTAGTGCACCACGCCATTGAAGCCGTCGACGATAAGGTTGGCGCCCTCCAGCTGGATATAGGGCAGGTCCTCGGCGCCCATCACCGTGGGAATGCCCATGGCCCGCGCCAGAATCGCCACGTGGGAGTTGCCGGAGCCGCGCACCGACACCAGGCCGGCCAGGCGCTCGCGCGGCACCTCGCCCAGCACCGAGGCGGTGAGTTCCTCGCCCACCATGATCGCCTGCTCGGGCAGATCCAGCTCGCGGCTGTTGGCGGTCTGCAGATAGGCCAGCACCCGCCGCCCCAGCTCTTTGACGTCAGTGGCGCGCTCCTTGAGGTAGGGGTCGTCCATCATGTCGAAGGTGCGCACGTGCTTGAGTACCACGTGGCTGAGCGCCCCCTGGGCCCACTGCCCCTCCTTGATCATCTCCTTGACCTCGTAGGCCAGGGCGCGATCGTCGAGCATGCTGATATAGACGTCGAACAACGCCAGCTCCTCCTTGGGCAGCTGGTCGGCGAGCTTATTGGCCAGGTCGTGGATATCCTCGCGCACCGCCTCCAGGCACTGCTCGAAGAAGGCCAGTTCCTTGTCGACGTCCTCGCAGGGACGCTGCGGCACGGCGTTGAGATCGGCCTCGGGCACAATCACCACCGCCTTGCCCATGGCGATACCCGGGGCGCCGGCAATGCCGCGGAAACGGGCGCTGGCGCTGGCACCGCCGGCCTTGATCGCGGCGATGGAGCCGGTGGCGCGGGCGTGGGCGATAACGCCGGCCAGCTGCGCCGACATGGTGACCAGGAAAGCCTCCTCGTCCTCGTCGAAGCGGCGGCTCTCCTGCTGCTGCACCACCAGCACACCGAGCACTTGGCGCTGGTGGATAATGGGCACCCCCAGGAAGGAGTGGTACTGTTCTTCACCGGAACCGGGCAGGAAGAAGTAGCGCGGGTGAGACTCGGCGTCCTCGAGGTTGATCGGTTCCTCGCGCCGGGCCACCTCGCTGACCAGACCCTCGTCGGGGCCGAGGCTGACCTTGCCTACCAGGTCGGGATTGAAACCCTGGTTGGCCATCATGATGAAACGGCCGCTACTGGGATCGCGCAGGTAGACGGTGCAGACTTCAGTGACCATCACTTGGGCAATGCGCCCGACCATGATTTTCAGTGCCGATTCCAGGTCGTCGGCGCTGTTGACCGCCTGAACGATGCTCCTGAGCGACTCCAGCATCATGGCCGGCGACCCGCATTGAGAAAGTCGCTGACCAGACGCGCGTGGCGCGGCGCCAGCTCCTTCATCGCACGGCGGTAGACATCGCGCTTGAAAGACACCACCTGCCCCAGCGGATACCAGTAGCTGACCCACTGCCAGCCATCGAATTCGGGCTTGTCGCCATGATCT
>JBFHRT010000021.1:0-12495 GCA_041591575.1 Spongiibacteraceae bacterium | reverse complement strand
GTAAAGCTCCAAGGCAGCTTTACCGTCACCACTGAAACCGGTGGCGTGGCGCTGCTCGACAACGACAGCGATTTTGACGAGGAATTCAGTTTCACCACGGGAGAGCTCGGCGGCCGATGGTTTCTCAATGATCAGAGCATGCTCTACCTCAAGGCGGCACGCGGCTACAAATCGGGCTTCGCTGAACAGCTGGCCGACGGCAGGGTAAACCGCGTCGACCCGGAAATTCTCGATGCCATCGAGGCAGGCTACAAAACGGAACTCTTTGATGGCGGCCTGCGCCTCAATGCGACAGCCTTCTTCTACGACTACCAGGACCTGCAGGTGGCGCAGTTTGTCGGTACGCAGATATTCACCGAAAACGCTTCGGACTCGCAGATTTCCGGCGCCGAGATCGATCTGATCGCGCTGCCGGCTGACGGCCTGATGGTAAGTTTCTCGGTGGGTTACCTCGACGCCCGCTTCGGCGCATTCTGCTCACAGGACACCTTTCGGCCACAGGAGCAAAACGACGCCGGCTGCGGCAAGGAACAGGGTGGCCCGATCAGCCTGAAAGGCAATCGTCTGCCCGACTCCCCCGAACTCACTGCCAGCTTGGTTACCCAGTACGACATCTTCCTGGGTGACTGGGGGCGCCTAAGCCCCAGCGTCAAAGTCAGCTGGAAAGACGCGTTTTACACCCGACAGTTTAATCTTGAGGAAGACCGCATCGACGGCTACAGCAAGACCGACCTGCGCCTGCGCTGGGTCAGCGTCAGCGAACGCTATATCGTCGAGGCCTTTGTGGAAAACCTGGAAAATGAAGATCAGATTTTCTTCCGCCCCATTGCCTATGGTATAGAGGGCGCCATGTCCGGTCTCAACTACCACCCCGCGCGCCACAGCGGCGTTAAAATCGGAGTCAATCTCTAGATGAGCACTGCTCTTCACCTCCACCCCGATCGTCTGTTTCCGGCGACTCCGTCAGTGCGCGACATTGCGCGCCGATTGTACGGCGAGGTCCGCGGGCTTCCGATCGTCAGCCCCCACGGCCACACTGACCCACAGTGGTTCGCGGGCAACGCGCCCTTCAGCGATGCCACCGACCTGCTGATCCGGCCCGATCACTACGTGTTCCGCATGCTGTACAGCCTCGGCGTATCGCTGGACGAGCTCGGGATTCCCCGCTGTGACGGACACCGCATTGACGTCGACCGCCGCGCCGTGTGGCACTGCTTTGCACGCCACTACTACGCCTTCCGCGGCACGCCGTCGCGACTGTGGCTGGACCACGTGTTCAGCGAGGTCTTTGGTCTCGACATCGCGCTCGACGAGCACAGCGCCGATCACTACTATGACCACATCAACAGCTGCCTAGCTTCCGAGGCGTTTCGCCCGCGGGCGCTGTTCGAGCGCTTTAACATCGAATTGCTGGCGACCACCGAGTCGCCCCTCGACGAGCTGCCGCACCACCGCGCCATTCGCGACAGCGGCTGGCACGGCCGAGTGATCACCACCTTCCGGCCGGACCCCGTGGTCGATCCTGACTACGAGGGTTTTGCCGACAATGTCGCACAGCTTGGCGTGCTCACCGGCGAGGACACCGGCAACTGGCAAGGTTATCTTAACGCGCTGCGCAGCCGTCGCGAGTACTTCAAAGCCATGGGCGCCACCGCCAGCGATCATGGCCACCCCAGCGCCGCCACCGCCGACCTGCCGCCCGCCGACGCCGCCGCACTGTTCAACCGCGTCATCAGCGGCAAGTGTTCAACAGCCGATGCCGAAACGTTTCGCGCGCAAATGCTCACCGAAATGGCAGCCATGAGCGTGGACGATGGCCTGGTGATGCAGCTGCACCCCGGCTCCTGTCGCAATCACAATGCCGCGCTGTTTGCGCGCTATGGACGCGATAAGGGTGCGGACATTCCCATGCGCACGGATTACGTGCAGGCGCTGAGACCGCTGCTGAACCGTTTCGGCAATGACGCCAATTTCCGGCTGATTGTGTTTACGCTGGATGAGAGCAGCTATGCCCGCGAACTCGCGCCGCTGGCCGGACACTATCCCTGCCTGAAACTGGGCCCAGCATGGTGGTTTCACGACAGCCCCGAGGGCATGCGCCGCTTCCGTCAACAGACCACGGAAACCGCCGGCTTCTACAACACGGTGGGCTTTAACGACGACACCCGCGCCTTTCTGTCCATTCCCGCACGCCACGACCTGGCGCGGCGGATGGACTGCGGCTATCTCGCTGAACTGGTTGCCGATCACCGCCTGCACGAAGACGAAGCGGTGGAAATCGCCCGGGACCTCAGCTACCGGCTGGTGCGGGAAGCGTACCGGCTATGAAGTTTCGTGCGCTACTCGCGGCCGCCGGCCTGGCTTTTGCCCCCATGTGTGGCGCACTGGTGCTGCGCGCCGCAGACAATCAGCCCGAGGATTATCCCACGGTGCAGGCACTGCGCTTCATGGGCCAACGGATTGCCGAGCAAAGTGGCGGCGAGCTAACGGTCAAAGTGTACCCGGCCCGCCAGCTCGGCGAGGAAAAAGACACGGTACTGGCAACCATGTTCGGCGCCATCGACATCAACCGGGTCAACAGCGCGCCACTGGGCAACCTGATTCCCGAGCTGCGGCTACTGAGCCTGCCCTATCTGTTTCGCGACCAGGCGCATATGCACCGCGTGCTCAACGGCCCGATCGGCGATGACATCCTCGCCTTCCTGCGTCCACACGGTCTGGTGGGGCTGAGCTTCCTCGACTCCGGTGCGCGCTCATTTTACAGTCAGCGTCCCATCCGCACGCCCGCCGACCTTGCAGGCTTGAAAATCCGCGTTCAGAACACTGACCAGTTCATCGCGATGATGAAACTGCTGGGCGCCAACGCAACCCCAATGAGCTTCGGCCAGGTCTACGAATCGCTGCTAACCGGTGTCATCGACGGTGCGGAAAACAACTGGCCCTCCTATATGAGCACTCGCCACTTCGAAGCGGCGCCCTACTACAGCCTCGACCGCCACTCGATGGCTCCGGAAGTGATTGTGATGTCGCTGTCGCGCTGGAACTCGCTGACCGGCGATCAGCAGCGGATAGTTAGAGACGCTGCGCGCGCCGCCACTAACCATATGACTGAGCGGTGGCAGCATCGCGTGGCACAGGCCATGGCCGATGCCCGGGCTGCCGGCGTTACCGTGATCGAGGATGTCGACATCGCCGCCTTCCAGCGCGCGGTGCAGCCGCTGTACCACGACTACCTGGCGGACCCGATCGTCGGCCCACTGATTCACCGCATTCGCGCAGAGGCTCAGCCATGAAGTCACTCTGCGAACGCCTCAGTGCGCTGGCGCTGGCGATCAGCACACTGGCGCTGATCGCCATCACCGCCATTGTCGGCTGGCAGGTGTGGGCCCGCTACGGGCTCAACGCCAGTCCCAGCTGGAGCGAGGCAGCGGCGCTGCTGCTGATGCTCTACACAGTATTGTTCGGCGCCGCCTGGGGCGTTCGCCACGACCTCCACCTGGGCTTCCACTGGTTCCGCCAGCGCCTGCCCGCCCGCTGGCAGCATCACTGCGAATGGCTGGTGGCGGTGGCGGTGCTGCTGTTTGCACTGCTGATGATGATTTACGGTGCCCAGATGCTGCAGCAGACCTGGCGCTACTCACTGGCCGGACTGCCGCTATCGATGGCCTGGCAGTACCTGCCCCTGGTCGGCAGCGGCGCGCTGATGGCGCTGTTCGCCGTGGAAAAACTGATCTCGACACCGGATGAGCACTGATGGAGCTACTGCTGCTGTTTGGAAGCTTTGCGCTGTGCCTGTTGATCGGCCTGCCGGTCGCCTTCTGCCTGGGACTGTCGGCAGTGATTACCCTGCTGGCGATGGATATCAGTCCGGTCATCGCCTTTCAGCGCATGATTTCAGGCATCAACGTGTTTGCGCTGATGGCGCTGCCGTTTTTTATCTACGCCGGTGAATTGATGACCCGCGGCGGCATTGCCGACCGCCTGCTGCGGTTTGCCTCTGCCGCCATCGGCAGCGTGCGTGGCGGCCTCGGGCTGGTCAATGTGTCTTCATCAATGCTGTTTGGCGGCATCTCCGGTTCGGCGGTGGCGGATGTGTCCGCGCTGGGCAGCACCCTGATCCCGATGATGGAAAAGCGTGGCTACGACCGCGATTACGCGGTCAATGTCACCACCAGTTCCGCCACCCTGGGGCTGCTGATTCCCCCCAGTCACAACATGATCATCTACGCCATTGCCGCCGGCGGCACGGTGTCCATCGCCTCGCTGTTTGTCGCCGGCCTGCTGCCTGGGCTGGTCACCGGACTGTGCTTGATGGCGGTGGCCTACGGCATTGCGGTCAAACGTGGCTACCCGGCCGAAGCCTTTCCCGGCTGGCGACTGCTGTTCGCCACGTTTGTCGTCAGCCTGCCGGGACTGATGACAGCCGTCATTATCCTCGCCGGCGTGCTCACCGGCGTGTTTACCGCCACCGAATCCGCCTGCATCGCGGTGCTGTGGTCGCTGCTGGTGTCGGTCGCGGTGTATCGCGGGCTCGACTGGCAGGGCTTTATGGTGGCCAGCCGTGAGGCAGCCAAGACCACCGCCATGGTGCTGCTGGTCGTCGGCGCGGCGGCAGCCTTCGGCTGGGTGCTGGCGGTGCTGGAGCTGCCGGCGCAGCTGGCGGCACTGCTCGCCGGCCTGCAGGACCATCCGATCATGCTGTTGCTGCTGGTGAATCTGTCGCTGCTGGCACTGGGTGCCATCATGGATATGGCGCCGCTGATCATGATTACTACCCCCATCCTGCTGCCAGTGATGGAAAAGATCGGCATGGACCCGGTGCAATTCGGCATCATGTTGATTCTCAACCTCGGCATCGGCCTGCTGACTCCGCCGGTGGGTTCGGTGCTGTTTGTCGGCTGCGCCATTGCCAAGACCCGCTTGGAAGACACGGTGAAGAGCCTGTGGCCCTTCTACCTGGCGCTGCTGACAGCACTATTACTGATCACCTTCGTGCCGGCCATTTCCCTGGCCCTGCCCAACTGGCTGAACCCCTGATGCGACTGAATGCCAAGCTACCACTGCCCAGCGACGTCGCTGGCCCACACTATCCGCGCGATTCCCTCGGCGCCGGCATCGTCCACCTGGGGGTGGGCGCCTTTCACCGCGCCCACCAGGCCATATATACCGAGGCGGTACTCAACCGCTTTGGCGGCGACTGGCGCATCATCGGCGTCAGCCTGCGCAGCCCGGCGGTGCGCGATCAACTGGCACCGCAGGACTGCCTGTACACGCTGGAAACCCGGGAGGGCGACCGCCGCCAGCGCCAGGTCGTTGGCGCACTCAGCGAGCTGCTGGTCGCACCGGAGAATCCGCAGGCCGTCATTGCCGCCATCGCCGCGCCCTGCATCCACGTGGTCACACTGACCATTACCGAAAAAGGCTACTGCCTCAACGCCACCAGCGGCACCCTGGACGAGGGCCATCCGGCCATCGCCGGCGATCTGGCTTCGCCGGCGACACCGGCCACGGCGCTGGGTTTGCTGGCCGCCGCACTGGCGCAGCGCATGGCGCAGGGGCTGCCGGGCCTGACCCTGCTCTCCTGCGACAATCTGGCCGGCAACGGCCGCCTGCTGCGGAGCGCACTGCTGGCCTTCTGCGCGCTGCGCGATCCGGCACTGGCCGACTGGGTGGAAACACACTGCCGCTTTCCCTGCAGCATGGTTGACCGCATCGTGCCCGCCACCACCAACGCCGACCGCGACACATTGCGCCAGCAACTCGGCTACGAGGACCGCGCCGCCGTATTCACCGAGGGCTTCAGCCAGTGGGTGATTGAGGCCGACTTTGCCGGACCGGTACCGGCCTGGGACCGGGTCGGTGCCGAATATGTCGACGACGTCGCCCCCTTTGAGGAGATGAAGCTGCGCCTGCTCAATGCCAGCCACTCCACCATCGCCTATCTGGGTAGCCTGATCGGCTGCGAAACCGTGGCCGATGCCATCGCGCTGGAGCCCCTGCGGCGCGCGGTGCAACAACTGATGCACGAGGAATCACTGCCCACCCTGCGGCTGCCCGCGGACTTTGACGTCGACAGCTACCAACAGCAGTTGCTGGCGCGCTTTGCCAACAGCGCACTGCAGCACCGCTGCCAGCAGATCGCCATGGACGGCTCGCAGAAACTGCCGCAGCGGGTGCTGCCGGTCCTACAATACCAGCTCGAACACGACGGCCCCATCGCCGCCAGCACCCTGGCCATTGCCGCCTGGCTGCGCTACCTGCAGGGCCGCGACGAGCACGGCGGCCGTTACACCATTCACGATCCACTGGCGGCCGAATTCACCGATATTTACCGGCAGCACGGCACCGCGATCGACAACTACCTGCCACAGTTCCGGCAATTGGACGCGGTCTTTCCCGCGGCCATTGCCGCCAGCGAGCGTGCCTTCGCGCAAATCAGAATGTGGCTTGAACAGTTTGAACAGCGAGGCATCGCACTCGCACTGAATGACGGAGTGTGCCCGCCATGAGTCTTCGAGCCCTACTGCTCGCGCTGGGCCTCGTTGCAGCCGGCGCTGCCGCTGCCGACTGCCCCCGCAGCCAACTGCCCCAGCCCTATTTCGGCGACCTGCACGTACACACGGCGCTATCCAACGACGCCTTTGGCATGGGCACCCGCGCCGGTCCCGACGCCGCCTATCGCTATGCCAAGGGCGAGACCATCAGCGTGTACCCGGGGCTGAGCCTGTCACCGTCGCGAGCGCTGGACTTTGCCGCGGTTACCGATCACGCCGAGCAGATGGCGGCGGCGACCATCTGCGCACAGCCGCAGCATCCCAATTACGACAGCTGGGCCTGCCGCATCGAGCGCCGGGCGCCGCGACTCGGCATCATCCTCGGCCAGATCGCCGGGCGCTGGCTGGGCGGCGGCCACTGTGCGGACGGCGCCTGCCAGCAGGCCTACTCGAGCGCCTGGCAGCAGACGGTCGCTGCCGCAGAGGAGCACAACGACCCCTGCCAGTTCACCGCCTTTGTCGGCTACGAATGGAGTGGTACTGGTGGGCGCGGCGCCAATATTCACCGCAATGTGATTTTCAACCGCGACCCGCAGCTGCCGCTTCCCTTTAATGCCTTCGACTACCCCGAGCCCACCCAGCTCTGGCAGCAACTGCGTCGGCATTGCAGCGACGATGACAGTGGCTGCGATGCGGTTACCATTCCTCACAACAGCAACCTCAGCCTGGGGCTGATGTTTCCCGCCCCGTCCGACAGCGCGCCGATGTCGGCGCAGGAACGCGAAGACCGCGCCCGCTTCGACCGGCTGGCGGAAATCATTCAGCACAAGGGCAGCTCCGAGTGTTACTACACACCGGGTGGAGCGGATGAGGACTGCCAGTTCGAGCTGCTGCCCTACGCCTCCTTCCTCGGCAAAATGCTGCCGGTACTGGCCACGCCACCGCGGGACGACAGCAGCTTCCTGCGCACTGCTCTTCAGGAGGGGCTGCGGCACCGCCAGCGCAGCGGCAGCAACCCCTTTGCCACCGGCTTTATCGGCAGTACCGACAGCCATATCGCCACCCCCGGCCAGGTCGCCGAGGCCAGCTACAGCGAGCATCACAATAAATCGCGGGAGGTCGCCGACACCGGCGCGCGCATCCCGCGGCCTGCGGAACTCAATCCCGGCGGGCTGGCGGTGCTGTTTGCCCGCGAAAACAGCCGCGAGGCACTGTTTGACGCCATCCGTCGCCGCGAGGCCTACGGCACCAGCGGCCACCGACTGAACGTTCGTTTCTTCGCCGGCGGTGAACTGCCCGCAGAACTCTGCCAGCGCCACGACGCCGTTGCCCTCGCCTACGAGCACGGCGTGCCCATGGGCGGGGAATTGCACGGAGGCGGTGCGCCGCGATTTTTCCTGTCGGCCATGAAAGCCCCAGACACACCGGCACAGCCCATGCCAGGACTTCACAAACTGCAGATCATCAAGGGCTGGCTGGACCGCGACGGCAACAGCCATGAGCGGGTTTTCGATGTCGCACACAGTAGCGCCGCGCCAATGGAAGCGAGCTCCTGCACCGACGTGCAGGCAGCCAGCGCATCTCTGTGCACGGTCTGGGAAGATCCGCATTTCGATCCCGGCCAGGACGCTTTCTACTACGCGCGGGTGCTGGAACAACCCAGCTGCCGCTGGAACCAGTACCACTGCGAAACGGTGGTTGCGCAGTGTCCGCAGATGGACAGCGACGACCCGGACTACCAACTCTGCTGCAGCGGCCAGCCAGCGCGCGTCAAAGAGCGCGCCTGGAGCTCACCGATCTGGTATGTGCCGCCGGCCTGACACTGGGCGGCGGCTCAACCACTAGCCCCCAGGGTTCGCGGCAGCCATCCTGCGTAGCAACTCCACCATCGGCGCAGCACCGGCAACTATATCGTGCACGATATAGTTGCGTGCGATATATATTTCTGTTTCAATACCTTCCATCGCCGGCAGCACGCTGGCGCCCCGATACCCAAAGCGACAGCGAGAGACAGACCATGAGCGAGTTCTACCAATTCCAGGCGCGCAGCCTGCAGGGCAACGACATCGACCTCGGCGACTACGCCGGCAAGGTGGCGCTGGTGGTGAACACCGCCAGCCAGTGCGGACTCACCCCCCAGTACGAGGGGCTGCAGGAGCTGTACGAGCGCTACCGCGAGCAGGGGCTGGTGATTCTGGGCTTTCCCTGCAACCAGTTCGGCAAGCAGGAACCCGGTGACGCCGAGGCCATCAGCGGCGGCTGCCTGATCAATTACGGCGTCGACTTCCCGATGTTCGACAAGATCGACGTCAACGGCAAAAGCGCCCACCCGCTGTTCAACTATCTGCGCAACAGCGCTCCCGGCACCCTGGGCAATGCCATAAAATGGAACTTCACCAAGTTCCTGATCGGTCGCGACGGCAAGCCGATCAAGCGCTTCTCGCCCACCACCGCGCCGGAAAAACTGGCCGGTGCCATTGAAGCGGCACTGGCCGCCTGAACGGAGACTGACCATGGCCGAATCCGAGTTGGCCGAACAGCTCAAGCTGGACAACCAGCTGTGTTTTCCGCTGTACGCCGCCTCGCGGCTGCTGACCCGGCTGTACCAGGACAAGCTGGAGCCGCTGGGCATCACCTACCCGCAGTACATCGTGCTGATGATTCTGTGGGAGCAGTCGCCCTGCCCGGTGAAGACCATCGGTGAGCGCGCCATTCTCAACACCAACACCCTCACCCCGCTGCTCAAACGCCTTGAGCAGCAGGGCCTGGTGAGCCGCTCGCGCGATGCGCGCGACGAACGGGTGGTGGTGGTGAGCCTGACCGCGGCCGGCCGCGAGCTGCAGCAGGCCTGCAGCTGCGTGCCGCAGCAGATGTTCGAGGGCCTGGAGGTGCCGCTGGACAAGCTGTGGCAACTCAAGCAGCTGCTGGATGAATTGCTGCCGGTGCTGCGCCAGCGGGTGGAAGGTTAGCGCTAAAGGCGGTCACTGGGGGGCCACCCGGTGACCGCCCAGGTGCAACTCAGGAATCCAGCAGGCCGTCCAGCTCCGACTCGATGTGCAGGGTCTCATCCAGGCTCTGGTCGGTCACCGGCTCCAGCCCGGCGAGCTCCGCCACCGGCGCCGGAAAACGCGCCTTGACGGTGTCGATATCGGTGCCGTCGCGGATGGCGTCACTGACAAAACGCGCCAGGTGAATCACCGCCGCCAGCGGCGATGGCGGTTCGAAACTGGCGGGCTCCTTGTGCTGGCGCACGGCAATGCCCAGCTCCGCCGGGAAGTGCCACAGGTCCAGCAGCCCCTGACCGGCCTCGGGGGTGGTGAAATCCAGCACCTGACGCTCGGCCTCGCTGCGGCTGCAGCCGCTCTCGGCCATCTTGGCCTGCACCGCGCGGGCACTGTCCGGCGCCGCCAGGTGCAACAGCAGCACACCGACGTTGTGGATCAGGCCGGCAGTGAAGGCCGCATCCGGCGCCACCCGGTCGCCGTGGGCGGCAAACCAGCGCGCCAGCGCCGCCACCCGGAAGGAATCGCTCCAGAACTCGCGCAGATCCAGGCCCTCTACCCTCGCCACCGATCCGGCAATGCCGGAGGCAATGACCAGGGTCTTGAGCCGCTCGATGCCGACCATCACCAGCGCATCGTCCAGCGAAGACACCTTGCGACTGAGGCCGAAGTGGGCCGAATTCACCAGCCGCAATACCTTCAGCGACAGCGTCTGGTCCTTAGCCACCTTGCCAGCGATCTGGTCGTAATCGACGTCGGGGTCGCTCAGGTGCTGGATCAGCTCGCGCACCACATCGGGCACATTGGGCAGCTTACTGGTTTGCGACAACAGCTCGGCAATGGGCATGGAAAATCCTCCCTGGGTGGAATCAATGCGGGTATCGGCGCGGCGCTCACCACTCCTTCAACGTAGTCCACCCCCCCAACACTGGCAACTGGCCACAATGCCAATCCCGGCCTAGCCTTACTACCGACCACACTTGACCGATAATACATGCGTATTATAGCGTTGAGGGGAGCCTCCACGAGGTATCGGCTGGAAGATGATGGCAGCAAAGTGCTCACTGATCACGTATTGACCAGCTGCACATTTAACCATACGGTTGTATTGCGACGTTCGTAAACGCGGCCCAACGCCGCTGCTGTACGAGGATAACTATAATGAAACGCATCACCGCCGCGGCCCTGGCCGCACTGACTCTGCCCGTTCACGCGCAGGATTCAAATACTGCGGCTCAGGATGACCGCTCACTGACCCTGGAAGAAGTAGTGGTCACCGCCCAGAAAAGGGCGGAATCGCTGCAGGACACCCCCATCGCCCTGGACGCCTTCTCCGAAGACATGCTGGAGAAGGAAGGCATCGGCCATATCGGCGACCTGGCCAACAACGTGCCGGCATTGACCATCGAGCCCTTCCCCATCAACAACACCCAATTGCGCATCTATATCCGCGGCATCGGCCTGATCGACGCCCAGGTCACCCAGGACCCACCGGTGGGTGTGTATATCGACGGCGCCTACATCGCCCGCTCCTCGGGGCTGGCCACCGACGTCGCCGACCTGCAGCGCATTGAGGTGCTGCGCGGCCCCCAGGGCACCCTGTACGGGCGCAATTCCACTGGCGGCGCGGTTAACCTGATCACCAAACGCCCCGACCCCACCGCGATCGGATTCAAGCAGGCCTTCACCGCCGGCAACCGCAATCTATTCTCCTCCAAGACCTCGCTCAACTTGCCGTTGACCGATACCGCCGCGGTCAAGCTGGCCTACTTCACCAAGGAGCTGGACGGCTTTATCGAGAACGACGGCCCCGGCGGGGATTTCGGCGACAAGGAGATCGAGGGTTACCGGCTGGATTTCAGCTGGGACATCACCGACAGTCTGCGCGTGGACTACGGTTTCGAGCACTCGGAAGTAGAGCACTTCAACTACACCTACACGCCCATCTTTCCGTCTTTCGATATCGACACCGGCGACCCGGTAGGCGACGCCGTACTCAACCAGATCAATGCCGGCGCGCGCAACTTCTTTGACGGCGTTTACACCTTCGACATCAACGACCGCCCCAGCAGCATGCGCACCGCGGTGCCGCTGCTGCAGTCTGACACCGAGATTGAGGGGCAGCAGATCACCCTGAGCTGGAGCGTCAGCGACCAACTGGAAATCAAATACCTCTACGCTGAGCGCGACCTGTTCGACGGCGCCGCCATCGACCTCGGTACCGGCGCCACCTCCGACGGCTACCGCCTGGACAACAACGCTATCCGCAGCTTCGACACCGAGGCTGGCCCCGGCCCGCTGTTGCGCAGCATCGACTACCCGGACCGCCGTCCCGAGCTCACCCAGGAACAGTTCTCCCACGAGCTGCAGTTTGTCGGCTCGCTGTTCGACGACCGCCTGTCCTACATCACCGGCGTGTACTACTTCGAGGAAGAGGGAGAGGAAGACAATCTGCCCATGCACCACCAGCTGTCCGGACCGCTGGGCAACACCGGCAGCCGTATAGAAGTGCTGACCCAACAGCACGCCACCATCGACAACGACGCCTGGGCGGTGTTCACCCAGCTCACCTGGCGGCCACAGATTCTGGAGCAGCGGCTGGCGCTGACCTTCGGCGCCCGCCACTCCGAGGACTCGCGCAAATCCACCTTCTTCCGCCGCCTGGTGACCTTCCAGGTTACCCCCGGCGACGGCGACCCGCTGGACCGCGATCCCAATGACATCGCCTTCGAGCTGCAGGACCAAGCCATAGCCCCAACTGGCGACAAGGACTACCGCGACGACTCCTTCGCACTGATCGTCGAGTACGCCCTCACCGACGAGATCAACCTCTATGCCAAGCAGACCGAGGCCTACAAGAGCGGCGGTTTCAACATTCGCGAGCCGGTAGGTGGCAGCTTTGGTGGCGCCGCCTCCGAAAAACGCTTCACCGACGGCTTCAATGAGGAAAAGGCCACCGCCCAGGAAATCGGTTTCAAGGGCCAGTTCTGGCATAACCG
>JBFHRT010000020.1:0-12550 GCA_041591575.1 Spongiibacteraceae bacterium | reverse complement strand
AGGCTGTTATTGACGCTTGACGCTTGACGCTTGACGCTTGACGAAAAAACGCGCCCCTTGAGGCGCGTTTTTTGATTGGGGTGAGTATGTTATTCCGGGCGCGCGGTCTGCGATCCGGTTCCTGCCGGGGACTGTGGTATCAGCGGCTTGCTGTGTTCGGCAACTCGGGCGCTACCGTAAACGGGCAGCGCGTCCACCAGAATCTGGCTGGCTTCCAGCAACAGCGGGTCGGGTTCGTCGGCGGCTTCTTCTGCGGCGCTGACTTCCGGTTCTGCCTCTTCTTCCGTGGTTTCGTCGTCGTCCAGCGAGGATAGTGCCTTCAGGCCCTTGGCAACGCGGCGCTTGTTTTCCAGCGCCAGCTGTAGCTTACGTCGCTCTTCGCGCTCGCTGCGGCGAACCGCCTCGTTCAGCGACAGGCGCTTCAAGCTGTTGAGCTTTTCAATCTCGTGGAACTGCTCGCGCAGGAAGGCGAAGTCCGGGTTGCTGGCGGCGCGACTGTCGTGAGCCTGGCGCAGCTTGGGTAGCGCTTCGTCGAGTTTGTAGTAATGCTTGTGCGACACTGCGGCAATGGTATCCCAGGTCAACGCATTTTCCAGCGCGCTCTCGCCGACATTGCTGGTGTCGTAGATTGCCGGGAAGGCGATATCCGGAATAACGCCGCGGTGCTGGGTGCTTTCACCGGAAATGCGGTAGAACTTGGACTCGGTCAGTTTCAGCTGGCCGTGACGCATCGGGTTGATGGACTGTACGGTGCCCTTGCCGAAGGATTGGGTGCCGATGATGATGCCGCGCTGATAGTCCTGAATGGCGGCAGCAAAAATCTCTGACGCCGAGGCACTCATACGGTTGATCAGCACGGTCAGGGGGCCGTCGTAGTAGGGCGTGTGGCGGCGCTTGCCCTCGCGCTTAACCCAGGAGTTGGCGTAGCGAATCTGTACGGTGGGGCCGGACTCGATAAACAGCCCGGTCAGCTCATTGGCTTCCGCCAGCGAGCCGCCACCGTTGTCACGCAGGTCGATGACAATGCCCTCGGCGCCCTCGATCAGCAACTCATCTAACAGCTGTTTCACATCGCGGGTGGTGCTGCGGTAATTGGGGTCGCCTTTGCGCAGCGCCTCGAAGTCTAGGTAGAAGGCGGGTACATCGATGACGCCCACCTTGTGCACCTTGCCGTCGCGCTCTACCTCAATCATGCGTTTCTGGGCGCTTTGTTCTTCCAGTTTGACCTCGTTGCGCACAATAGTGATCTCGCGACGCTCATCGTCGGTCTTGGCGCCGGAGGGAATGACTTCCAGGCGCACAACGCTGCCCTTGGGGCCGCGGATCAGGTCGACCACGTCGTCCAGTCGCCAGCCGACCACATCCTGCATTTCGCCGCGCTTGCCCTCGGCCACGCCGACAATGCGGTCAGACGGTTGCAGTTGGCCCTGCTTGTCGGCGGGGCCAGCCGGTACCAGGCGTACCACTTTGGTGTAGTCGTCCTCCGACTGCAGTACGGCGCCGATGCCCTCGAGCTTGAGGCTCATATTGATCTGGAAATTTTTCGAGATCCGCGGCGAGAAGTAGTCGGTGTGCGGGTCATACAGTGAGGTCAGGGCGTTGATGTAGAACTGGAAAACATCTTCCGACTCGGACTGCTGCAGACGCTTGAGTTGGTTGCGGTAACGCTTGGTCAACAGCTCGACGATATCGTCGTTACTCTTGCCGGCCAGGCGCAGGCTGAGCACCCGGTTTTTGATGTTTTTGCGCCACAGCTCGTCAGCCTCTTTCTCGTCGCGTGGCCATGCTGCCTCGCTGCGGTCCAGTTCCAGGTATTCGTCCTTGGTAAAGTCGAAATCCTTAACGGTTTGCGGCAGGTCGCGCAGGGTTTTTTCCAGACGCACGCTGATGCGCTGCAGGTAGCGGTTATAGATATCGAAACCGGTGTCGAGTCGGCCGCGCTTGAGCTCGTCATCCAGCTGCTGGCGCTTGCGCTGGAATTCGCGGATATCGCTGGCATACAAAAACAGACGACCGGGATCCAGGGTGTCGAGGTATTCGTCCATCAGTCGCGCCGACAGCGCATCATTGACTTCGATATTGACGTAGTGGTCGCTCTCCAGCTGCTTGACCACGGTCTTGGCGGTGTCGCCGTGAATCGGCAGAGGTTCAATCTTTGGCAGTGCGCCACCCCAGCTGCTGACGGCAAAAGCCATTGCCAGCGTGGCAACGAGGCCGCTGCGGCGGCGGGGCCCAGCTTGGGAGAAAACGCGGGTCATATTGAGTGCTAGCATGTTGGCTGACTGTGCTTCCGTTAAGTGCGGGGATTGGACAGCGAATTGGTGCAATAGTTGGCTCCAATACTACACATGTGCCGTGATATGTACAGGCAAAACTATTCACAGGATGCCTGGGGAACCACTAGAATTTTCGGGGAATTCAGGCGCTTATAACAACTCGGTGGAGGGGGCGGCCTATTCCATTGGGCGCCGGTTAGCACTGGTGAACGTGGCAGCGGTTGAGCCATAGCTGCGAATAGCCCGCTTCGCCGAATGAAGTGGCCTTTTGGGGTGTGACAGTGGTCAGCCGCCGGGTGATGCCAGCGGCGGCGAGACCCACTCCCTGCATTTCCCAGACGGCATGGCCGGAAGATACCTCCCTGGCCGGACCCCTGTGTGAACTGCGCCTGTAATCGGGCAGGGGGCTGTGCCCTTCGATGGCCGCTTCAGCCTGGCGGCGCCGCTGTGCGGAGGGGTATTCCATAATATGGCTCTGCTGTGGCTGGTAGCGCCCAGGCTATAGGAGGGGCAGGGTTCGGCCTCGCTGCACGTTAATAAAGCCGCTTCGCCTGCGACGTGATCGAAATGGGCTGACATGGCTGTTGTGCAGTGCCTGCTGGGCAAGGCCTGGAGAGTAATGCCTGCTGGACAATGTCCGGGGTGCGGTGGATGATGCAGCGATGGAATATCAGGGGTATTAGTGGTCGATGATGCACTTCGCCATCATCCGTGAACTGGACAGGCCGGCACGCCAGGTGTGGGCGCTGGTGTCAGATTTTTCTAGCGCACCGTGGTTGTCATCGGTGATCAAGCGGGTCGAAACCGAAGGACAGGGCGAGGGCATGCTGCGGCGGCTGTATCACCGTGAAGGCGGCGCGCCGGTGGTGCAGCGGCTGGACCGCCGTGACGATGGCGCCATGTTTATGGTCTACAGCCACGTCAGAGACTCGGTGCTGCCCACTGACTACTACCGCGTTGAGCTAGAAGTGCGCGCGCTTGGCCCCGCCCGCTGCGTGATTGAGCAGTTCATGCACTGCGAGCCGCCCCCCGATGCCAATCCCGACGAGTACCGGGTCGTTACTGAAAACATGATCAATTTCTTTACCGATAAACTCGAGGAGTACCTGTTGTCCAGTGATTGACGCCTGAAGGGCTCAAGGTTGTGCGGATTTTGACCGGAAGGCGTGTTCGGGTTGGTTGAAATATCACCAGGTCGCAGCTAATGCTGGCAGTGTGCGCAATTCAGTTGAAGCCCGAACCGCCTTTCTGCTAGATTGGCCGGGCATCCACCCGGCGTTAAGGATCCTCCATTGATGAATGAAGCCTGCTTCCAACTAAAAGGGAGCGTCGTTACCGTTCTGGTATTGGAGTTTCAGGATTTCTCGCCCTCCGCTTTCCTCAAGCAGCTCAAGCAGAAAATTGCCCAGGCACCGAAGCTATTGCACCGTTCGCCGGTGGTCATCAGTCTGGAAAAACTCGCCGCCGATGTTGCCGATATCGACTTTGCCGCGCTGGTACAGCAGTGCCGCGAGCAGGGTTTGCAGCCGCTGGGTTTCAAGGGTGAGGGTGCCCGCGTACAGGCGGCCAGCGCTGCCACCGGTCTAGCGGTGTTGCCTGCGGTCAGCGCCGCCAATGCCTCGCCCCGGCGCGACGCTCCCAGCCTGGTTGACGGCAGTGGCAAAGCATCGCCAGAGGCGGTGGAGGAGGTCGCGGCCGCGCCGCGCCCTGGCAGATTGATCAGCCAGCCGGTGCGCTCCGGCCAGCAGGTATATGCCCAGGCCTCCGATCTGATTATCACTTCGCAGGTTAGCGAGGGAGCCGAGGTGCTGGCAGATGGCCACATCCATGTTTACGGGCCGTTGCGCGGCCGTGCTCTGGCGGGCGTGCAGGGTGACACCAGCGCGCGTATTTTTTGTCAGAGCCTGGAAGCCGAGCTACTGTCTATCGGCGGGCATTTTTTGCTCAGTGAAAGTTATCGTGACAAAGTGTGGAAGCAGCCGGCGCAGATCTACTTGAGCGGTGAAACGCTCTGTGTCGAGCCGCTGTAACAGCGGCAGCAAACCCTTTCTGTCTACAAGTGGAGAATACACGTGGCCAAAATTATTGTTGTCACTTCGGGTAAAGGTGGAGTGGGTAAGACAACCACTAGTGCGGCTATCGGCACCGGACTGGCACAGCGCGGCAACAAGACCGTTATCATTGATTTTGACGTGGGTCTGCGCAATCTCGACTTGATCATGGGTTGCGAGCGTCGCGTGGTCTACGATTTCGTCAACGTGATCAACAAAGAGGCCACTCTCAACCAGGCGCTGATCAAGGACAAGCGCACGGAAAACCTGTTCATCCTGCCGGCATCGCAGACCCGCGACAAAGATGCGCTTACCGTGGAGGGCGTGGAGGCGACGCTCAACGAGCTGGCCGAAACCTTTGATTACATCATCTGCGATTCCCCGGCAGGCATTGAGAAGGGCGCGCAGATGGCGCTGTACTTCGCCGACGAAGCAATCATTGTCACCAACCCCGAGGTGTCTTCGGTACGCGATTCCGACCGTATTCTCGGCATCCTGCAGAGCAAGTCGCGCCGCGCCGAGCAGGGCCAGGAGCCGGTCAAGGAGCATCTGCTGCTGACCCGCTACAGCCCGGAGCGGGTGCTGGCGGGGGAAATGCTCAATGTCGGCGATGTTGAGGAAATTCTGGCGGTCAAACTGCTGGGGGTGATTCCCGAGTCCGAGGCGGTGCTGAAGGCGTCCAACCAGGGCGTTCCGGTGATCCTCGACGACAAATCCAAGGCCGGCCAGGCTTACGCCGATGCGGTGGCCCGGCTGCTGGGTGAAAACCTGGAGCACCGCTTTCTGGACGCCGAGAAGAAAGGCTTCCTGCAGCGGATCATGGGAGGGCGAGCATGAGTATTCTGGACTTTTTTCGCCGCAGCGGGGATACCAACTCGGCGTCGATGGCCAAGGAGCGGCTGCAGATCATCGTTGCCCACGAGCGTTCCGCCCGCAACCGGCCCGAGTACCTGACCGATATGCAGAATGAGATCATCCAGGTGATCCAGAAGTACGTCAGCATCGATCGCGATCAGGTGTCGGTACAGCTGGATGACGCCGACAATTGCGCGGTGCTGGAGCTAAATGTGACGCTGCCGCAGTAATCGGGCTCCGATTCCGGCTGCGAAACCCCGCCGCTGGCGGGGTTTTTTGTGCCCGCTACAGGCAATTTCGCCGCCATTGCCGGCAAATTGGCCCTCTCAGAGCCCTCTGCCGCCGCCGGCTCTTGAAATCTGCAGTACCGGCCATACATATCAGGGGTATACACAGGCGTATCTGCCCCCTGGGGCGGCGCGCGCCGGTTAGCCCAATCAGCAGGAGATAGTGAACCGCCATGGCAGAGACCCCCGATAAAGAGACCCTAGGCTTTCAGACCGAAGCCAAGCAGCTGCTGCACTTGATGATCCACTCGCTGTACAGCAACCGGGAGATCTTCCTGCGCGAGCTGATATCCAATGCGTCGGACGCGGCCGACAAGCTGCGCTTTGAGGCGCTGAAAGAGGCCTCGCTGTTCGAGAGCGACCCCGAACTGAAGGTTGTGGTGCAGGCAGACAAAGACGCGAAGACCATCACCATCACCGATAACGGCATCGGCATGTCGCGCGAGGAAGTGATCCAGAACCTGGGCACCATTGCCCGTTCCGGCACCGGCGAATTCCTCAAGAACCTGACCGGCGACCAGAAGAAGGACGCCCACCTGATCGGCCAGTTCGGCGTGGGCTTCTATTCGGCCTTTATCGTCTCCGAGCGCGTGGAGGTCTTCACCCGTCGTGCCGGTCTGCCCGCCGACCAGGGCGTGCACTGGGAGTCCCAGGGTGAGTCCGAGTTCTCCGTAAACAGTGTCACCCTGCCCGAGCGCGGCACCCGCGTGGTGCTTCACTTGCGCGACGACGCGGTAGAGTTCGCCGACGACTGGCGCGTGCGCTCGGTGATCAAAAAGTACTCCGACCACATTGCCATTCCGGTGATGATGTCCAAGCCGCCGGCTCCCGCCGCAGAGGGTGAAGAATCGCCTGAGGAGCAGGCGCCCGAATTTGAAGCCATCAATGCTGCCACCGCGCTGTGGACGCGCCCGCGCAACGAGGTCAGCGAGGAAGAGTACAAAGAGTTCTACAAGCATGTCTCCCACGACTTTGACGAGCCGCTGACCTGGAGTCATAACAAGGTAGAAGGCAAGCTCGAGTACAGCAGCCTGCTCTACATTCCGGGCAAGCCCCCCTTTGACATGTGGAATCGTGATGCCGAGCGCGGCGTCAAGCTCTACGTGCAGCGCACCTTTATCATGGACGACGCCGAGCAGTTTCTGCCGCTGTACCTGCGTTTTGTCAAAGGAGTGGTGGACTCCAACGACCTGTCGCTGAATGTTTCCCGGGAAATCCTGCAGCAAGACCCGGCGGTGGACGCCATGAAAAGCGCGCTTACCAAGCGGGTGCTGGATATGCTGTCCAAACTGGCCAAGAACGAGCCAGAAAAATACCAGCAGTTCTGGAAGGCCTTCGGCCAGGTGCTGAAAGAAGGCCCGGCCGAGGACTACAACAACCGGGAAAAAATTGCCAAGCTGCTGCGCTTCAGCACTACCCTGGATAACAGCGCCGAACAGACCCACGGCCTGGAAGACTACGTTTCCCGCATGAAAGAAGGGCAGCAGAAGATCTTCTATATCGCCGCCGAAAACCACAATACCGCCAGCAATAGCCCTCACCTGGAAGTGTTCCGCCGCAAGGGCATCGAAGTGCTGCTGCTGAGCGATCGCGTGGACGACTGGCTGATGGGTCACCTCGCCGAATTCGACGGCAAGCCGCTGCAGGATGTGGGCAAAGGCGAGCTGGATCTGGGTGAGCTGGAAGACGAGGCCGAAAAAGAAGCTCAGGAAAAGCTGGCTGAGGAGCACAAGGCGCTGGTGGAGCGGGTCAAGGCTATTCTCGAGGGCAAGGTCGAAGAAGTGCGCGTTACCAACCGCCTCACCGAATCGCCCGCCTGCCTGGTGGTCGCCCAGCACGATATGGGTGCGCAGATGCGCCGTCTGCTGGAAGCTGCCGGCCAGGAGCTGCCGGATAGCAAGCCGATTTTCGAGCTTAACCCCGAGCACCCGCTGGTGAAAAAGCTGGAAGGCGAGAGCAACGAGGACCGCTTTGGCGATCTAGTGGAAATCCTGTTCGACCAGGCTCACCTGGCCGAAGGCGCGCAGCTGAGTGATCCGGCCCAGTATGTGCACAAACTCAACCGCCTGCTGTTGGAGCTGGCTGAGTAGCAAGGGCTACCCCTGTCGCCGCAAGGAGCCGGAGCACTGCAGCGTCAGTGCTCCGGTTTTTTGTCATGGCGACGGTCACAGTTTCGCGCTGTGATAAACTGACTTTCAACCAGGCAAAGAAGAACAATGCAGTATGTCTAAGCATCATCGAGTGGCCGTATTGGGCGGCGGCAGTTTTGGTACCGCCATCGGCAATATTGTTGCCGACAATGGTCACGACGTGTGCCTGTGGATGCGCAGTGCCGAACGCGCCCAGGAAATCAATGAGCAGCACGTCAACTCTACTTATCTGCCTGAGGTCGCACTCAATCCCCGGCTGCGGGCGAGCAGTGATCTGCGCGCTGCGGTTGCCGGCTGCGACATTGTGTTTATGGCGGTGCCCAGCAAGTCTTGCCGCGAGGTGGCGGCGCAGTTGTCAGCATGCATAGAAGACAACTGTATTCTCATCAGCACCACCAAGGGCATCGAGCCCCAGGGCTTCAAGCTGATGAGCCAGGTGGTCGCCGAGGAGGTGCCACAGGCGCGCCTGGGTGTGATGAGTGGCCCCAATCTGGCCAAGGAACTCGCCGCCCGCCAGATCACCGCCACAGTGATCGCCAGCGACGACGAAGCTGTCGTCACCAGTATCCAGCAGCTGCTACATTGCAGTTATTTCCGTGTCTACGCCGGCAGTGATATGTTCGGCGTCGAGCTAGGCGGTGCCCTCAAGAATGTCTACGCTATCATGGCGGGCATGGCCGTGGCGCTGGGCTGTGGCAGCAATACGCTTAGCCTGCTGCTAACCCGCAGCCTGGCGGAAATGAGCCGCTTTGCGGTGCGCAAGGGTGCCGATCCGATGACCTTTATCGGCCTGGCCGGCGTGGGGGATCTGTTTGTTACCTGTACTTCGCCGCTCAGTCGCAACTACCGCGTCGGCCACGCCCTGGGCGAGGGCCGCAAGCTCGACGAGGTGGTCGCCGAGCTGGGGCAGGTGGCCGAGGGCGTCAATACCCTCAAGCTGCTCAAGCAGCAGGCCGACGAGCTAGACGTGTATATGCCGCTGGTCAACGGTCTCTACGACGTGATCTACAACAAACGTTCGGTCGACGAAGTGATCGCCGCTATGATGACGGCAGAGCAGAATCGTGATGTGGAATTTACGGTGCGCTAGCGCCGCCCTGGGCGTGTTGCTCATGTACCTGGCCTGTTGCAGGCACACTGACGGCAAGGCCTGATCCATCAAGGTATTCATTGGAGGTGCCCTGAATGATCGAACTGCTGTTACTGCGCCACGGCGAAGCGGAAATGGCCGCGAGCAGCGACGCCGAGCGTGCGTTGACTGCCCACGGTGTGCGTCAGGCTGATGCCGCCATGATGTGGCTGGCCCGCGATGGTTGGCGGCCGCAAAAAATTCTCACCAGCCCCTATCGGCGTGCGCGCAGCACTGCCAGGCCCTTCTGCGATCTGTGGTCAGACCTGCCAACGGCCAGCGATGAGCGCTTGACCCCCGACTGCAGTCCCCAGGAGCTGGTAGCCGCCGTTCAGGAGAGCGGTCTGCAGCGGCTGTTGCTGGTGGCGCATAACCCGCTGCTGTCTAATACCGCGCAGTGGCTGCTCGGCAGCGACAGTGCCATTCCTTTTGGTACCGCCAGCATGGCCCTGCTTGGCGCCGACGTGCTGGAGCAAGGCTGCGCAGAGCTGCGCTGGCTGCGCCACTTTCCCGATTACGCCCATCAGGCCGCACTGTGACAGGCGGACAGGCGCGCGAGCGCAATTTTAACGTCGACGGCCTTCGCCTGTGTGCCAGGGAGTGGGGTGAGGGCGGTATGCCTGTATTGGCGCTGCACGGCTGGCTGGACAATGCAGCCAGCTTTGACGAGCTGGCGCCGAGGCTGCCCGGCTGTCACTTGTTGGCGCTGGACCTGCCCGGTCACGGCCACAGCGACAACAAGCCCGCCCATGCCACCTACAACCTGTGGGATGATTTGCTGATTCTGTTGGCAGTCGCTGACGCCATGGGCTGGCAGCGATTTGTGGTGCTGGGGCATTCTCGCGGTGCCATGATGAGCCTGATGCTGAGCGCCGCACTGCCCGAGCGGGTAGCGGCCATGGTCTGCCTGGACGGCCTGTTGCCGCCGCCGATTACTGTGGCGGAAACCGCGGCTCAGTTGGGCAAGTTTCTGCGTGACTACCGCAAGCCCGCCAAGCGCTCTGCGGCCGTTTTTCCGTCGCTGGACGCGCTGGTCGCCGCACGCCGTCGCGCCATGCCAATGGCTGAGCCCGCGGCGCGGCGCATTGCTGAGCGCGCGGCACAGGCGGTAGAGGGCGGTTATCGCTGGCGCAGCGATCCTCGGCTGAAGGCCGCCTCGGCGTTCAAGTTGACGGCGGAGCATGGCCGGGCACTGGTGGAAGCGTTGCAGTGTCCGGGGCTGCTGGTTATGGCAGAACAGGGGTTGGCCGCTTATACCGAGCTTCGCGCTGCGGTGCTGAGTTTTGAGCAGCTGGAGACCCATATTCTTCCCGGCAGCCACCATTTCCATATGGAGGCGCAGGCGCAAGCCATTGCCGACTTGATTCTGCCCTTTCTGCGCAGCAAGCTAGGCGACAATAACAACAATGCGGGGGTGATAGCGTGATTGATCTGTATACAGCGGCAACGCCGAACGGCTGGAAGGTGTCCATTGCTCTGGAGGAGCTGGGTTTGCCGTACCGGGTAAACCATATTGCCCTGGATCAGGGGCAGCAGAAATCGCCGGAGTTTTTGCGCATCAATCCCAATGGCCGCATTCCCGCCATCGTCGATAACGAAACCGGGCTAACGATATTCGAGTCCGGCGCGATTCTGCTCTATCTGGCGGAAAAAACCGGCCGCCTGATGCCGGAAGACATTGGGGGGCGCTACCAGGTTATGCAGTGGCTGATGTTCCAGATGTCCGGCGTTGGCCCGATGCAGGGGCAGGCCAATGTCTTTTATCGCTATTATCCAGAAAAAATTCAGGCGGCCATTGATCGCTACCAACATGAAACGCGTCGCCTCTACGAGGTACTGGACGGCCAGCTGGCCGGGCGCGAGTGGCTAACCGGTGACTACAGCATTGCCGATATCGCCAATTTCAGCTGGATTCACATTCATTTCTGGGCCGGTATTGAGCTGGAAGGCCTGGATCACCTGACAGCATGGCTGGAGCGCATGCGCGAACGGCCGGCCGTCAAGCGTGGCCTCAACGTGCCGGCGTCGCAGGTGGACCTCAGCAAGGTCAAGGAAGAAGATATCCAGAAGATTGCCGAGCGTGCTGACAGCATGTTGACCAAGTGATAGCTGGGCTTTGCGGAGCAAGGAGTTCTCGTTGTTGTCTTTACGTTTTTTTTCCTGGTCCACGCCCCGGCTAAGGCCAATACGCGGTTTGCTGATCGCCTGCTTGTGGGGATCGTTTTCGACCTTCGCAAGTGCTGCGGGGCCGGGCTTCGTCTACCCCGGGGCTGACGTCATTGCCGAGAGTCGCCAGCCCGACAGCGAATATGCATTGGCCCTAGGCTCAATTACGCGCTCCCAGGGTGAGTGGCAGCCCGCCCATAGCCAGCGCCTGCGCGGCGACCTGCTGCGGCTCAGCTACCAGCTGCCAGGGGGGCACAGTCCCGGCGAGGCCCACAACTTCTATCGCCAGCGCCTGCAAGCCCAAGTCAGCCGCGTGCTGTTTGACTGTGAGGGCCGTGACTGTGGCGGCAGCAACCATTGGGCCAATCGTATCTTTGGGGTCAAGGAGTTGTACGGCCCCGATGGCAACCAGCGCTACAGCGCGCTGGAACTAAAGATTGAGGGGCGCCGGGTTATCGCTGCGATCTACAGCATCGAACGCGCCAATCGCCGTTCCTATATCCATATCGATTGGCTGGAACTGCCCGAAGAGGCATCACCCACGGATATTGCGGGCGCCGAATTGCTGCGCTCGCGCCAGCCGCTGGCATTGGTTCGCAGTGCTACAGGCTGGGACGCAGTCCTGTTAAAGGACGTGGCGGCGCTGCTGGCGCAGGAGAAAGATATTCAGCTCTATGTGGTGGGCCACGCTTACCGCGGCGCCACCCTGGAAGTGATGCGCGAGACTGGCCGGGGTTATGCCGCCGAGGTGGCGGCACGCCTGGTGGCGCTGGGCGTGGCCGCGGAGCGGTTGTCGGTGCACAGCGTGGGGCCTCTGGCACCAGCGGCCCAGGCCGCGGACCGGGTGGTGCTGTTGAGGCGCTAAGCTCAAGGTGCGAGACGCATTGCCGACACGCCCGACGCCGCCATCCTGGGCACGCTTTTTGTGATCCAGGATCCAGAGGGTGGTGGCACCGCAGTAGCACGAACAGCAGCGCCAGCGCCGTAGCCCGCATCCCTGGATCCGGCCTTCGCCGGAATGACTCGAGAGGGTACCCTCGCGCCGCTATCCCAACATCGTCACCCCAGACGCGTTTTTTGCGATCTGGGGTCCAGGTGCTGAGAAATTCCAGCTCGCGCCAGCGCTGGCGTGTGCTGGCACACGCAGCAGCCCGCGCCCTGGATTCCGCTCCTCGTAGAGATGCCTCGATGAGGCTGTCCGTCTACCACCGTTACCCCGGGGCGACTTCTCGCCGCCATTAGCGAGCTTTATTGGCAGGCGACCTTGGCTGCATCGAGTTAATCCTGCTTCACACTGCCTGGTATTGCTGATTGTTCAGGCGCGGGCGATGAGCTGGTCACGGTTATCGGCAGCCTGCTCGGGCGTGAGTGCAGCGCTGATCATTCGTGGATGTTGCTGTCGTGGGGCGTGCGCCGGGTGATGCTGCTGTTTGCGGCCGGTGGTGTGGTCTCGGCTATGCTGGGAGCGCTGGGGCAGGGGGGGATGTTGTGGGTACCGCCTGTTGGGTGCGCTGCACGCACCCAAGGGTTGCCGTGTTGGCCAATTAGCGGTGGATCAGTGACAGGAACTCGTTGCGCGTTGCCTGGTTATCACGGAAGGAGCCGAGCATGGCCGAGGTGCGCATCACCGAGTTCT
>JBFHRT010000019.1:0-12704 GCA_041591575.1 Spongiibacteraceae bacterium | reverse complement strand
GGCTACGAGTGGCAGTTGGCCGCCAATCACCTGGGCCACTTCCTGTTCAGCAATCTGCTGTTGCCGGCGCTGCGCGTCGCCGGCCAGCCGCGGGTGGTGGCACTGAGTTCCGGTGGCCATAAATACAGCCCGGTGGATTTCGACGACCCACACTTTGAGCGCCGCGACTACGACAAGTGGATCGCCTACGGCCAGGCCAAGACCGCCTGTGCGCTGTTTGCGGTAGCGCTGAACCAGCGCCTGCAGGCCAGCGGCGGAACCGCCAACGCCGTGCATCCGGGCACCATTGCCACCAATCTCGGCCGCCATATGCAGCGCGCCGATTTTGAACTGCTCGGCGAGCAATTTGCCACCAGCGGCATCGTCTACAAGAGTGTGGAGCAGGGTGCGGCCACCTCGGTGTGGGCGGCCACTGCGCCGGAGCTGGCAGGGCGCGGTGGCCTCTACCTGGAAGACTGCAGCATCGGCCAGCCCGATGTCAGTGGCAGCGCCGCCAGCGGCTATGCCGACTATGCCCTGGACGAGGCCGCCGCCGAGCGCCTGTGGCAGTTGTCTGAGCAGTTGGTGGGGCAGCGCTTCGGCTGAGCTTCTGGCGGCCTCGCCAGTTCAGGGAGTGTCGCCGTCCGCCACCCGCTAGGGACTCATCGCAAGGGTGCAGCGAAACTCGTCGAGTGGGTTTTTCCGGCATTAGCGAAACGATGCAGAAATAGACGAGAGCCCCCGTTCTTGCCGCTTGCGTTGTTCCGGCTGTCTTTCCCCCAAACGGGGGCTTACAACGCCGGTTTGTGCTAGTAGAGTTCTCCCCTTATTCATAGGGCAACCTGCCACTGCAGGAGTGCTTTCGGCTAGTGGGAAAGGGGGTTAGGAATGCGCTGGGGCTGCAGAATGCTGGTGGTGTTGCTGCCGATGTTGCTTTCGGCCTGTGCGACGATGTCGACGTTGGGCGTACATCGCGAGATAAAGAAGGAGTTTAACGAGCGTCAAGGCTTGTTGGAGGAGTACCAACAAACCAAAGATCCGGCGCTGTTAACGGAAACCTACAAGCTCAACCCCATTGTTGCCGCGGTGACACTGGCACCGTCGCGTATCCCTGACATGGTCGCCGATGGTGTCGATATAAACTATGAGGTGCCTGCCGCTGACCCCGAACGGCTCTTTCACGACAAGCCCACCACCGCGCTTATTACCGCCTTTGAGCTAAGCCCCTTCAGTCACAGCCTTGAGGTGGCGTCGCTGTTGTTGGAGGCCGGTGCTGACCCGAATCTGTTGCTTCCCTTGTGTCGAATGCCCTTACGATTCTTTTATGGGCGTAACCCCGAAGAGGCCGTGCAGATGGCCGCCTTGCTACTGAAACATGGTGCGAAGCCGGGCACGCTCTGTGGCTATCAGCCCGTTGCCGACCGGGCGGAGGAAAAGGGCGGCAAGCTGCTGGCGGAAGTGCTTCGCGATGCCCAAAAGCTGGGTGTCGAGCAGGCGCTAGCGCGGCTGGAGAACCGCGACGAACGCCTGGCACAAGCGGCGCGCGAAAAGGCGGCGGCGGAAGCTGAGCGCGAGCGGCAACGCGAGGTCGCCAGAAAAATCCGCTTGCAGAAACAATCGGTGATTGCGCAGTCATTCAAGAGCGACCCGGATTTGCGTACCGCACTTAGTGGGCTTAAACAGTCGGCCCGGCCCTGCGTCACCTTGCATCGTATGGGTAATGAGGTGCATAGCTTTAACTGTAATGCTTGGCTGGAGGGCGAGGTATATTCTTCATCCACCTGCCAGACATACCAGGAACAGTTAATTGATGTGAATAACAGGCAGCGCAGTCAGGCCTGTACCGCTTATGAAAAAAATCGGCAGCAACTGACTCAGCTGTTCGGCAGCAACGCCAGCATCGCCGGCGACGTAATTCAGGAGGCTCTGTCGGATCTTGCCAACCTCCCGGATATTGAAAACCTGTATCGGGCGGAGCTGCGGCAAATGAAAACCGTTCGCGACCGTGAAGCACGCAATGAAAAAGCGGGGGAAGACCGCCGTTATCAGCAGGGTATGTACAATCTGGCGAGGCATATCGAACAATCGTTTGGCAGTAAAACCGCTGCCGACCAGATCATTGAACAAAGTGTGGCCGATACCCGGCAAACGCTCCATGCCATCGGCAGCGCCCAAAAAATGGCCAAAATCAATGCCGATCTCGAGGCCATTAACCGGCGACTGGCTGATCTTGATTCACAATCTCAGCCTGCGAAGCAAACCTATCGTGGCAAGGTAAGTGCCGATGCTGCTGAGCATCACCGTCGCACTGCCCGTGGCAATGCCAATGCCAGTGCCGAGGCCAATGCAGACAAGGCGAAGGTGCAGGCGGCCTGTGTGGCCCAATCGGAAAGCAAAGGGCCGATGCCGAACGTGCCCCAGAGCTACTGCCAGTATGTGTTTGCCGACAACAGCGATACCGTCAGCATTGGCTGGGCTGATTACAGCAGCGAGTTTAACGCTGAGTCCGGAACCCTGGAGCAGGCCCAGGCCGCCATACACAGCCCGCTGCTGAAAAAAGCCACTCGCATCTGTGAGTCGCGGGGTTACAGCCGCGTTCATCATCCTGAAACTTACGCTTTCAACCGAGTGGCGCATCGCGTTAGCGACTGCAAAGAAAACCAGCGCATGGACAGTACCTTCCACCTCTGCGTGGGCAGCGCCTCCTTTATCTGCGCCCGCTAAACGCCCACCTTATTGAGACTGGCTCGCTTAGGTGCCGCTGTTAATTTCGCAGCGGCGTCAGCGGCGAGTATTGGCCACACTCGGTGGGCGGCGTGCCCAAAGTCGTAGGCCAGGTTGATATCCACAGGGCGTTTTCCTCTGCGGCGGCTGGGCGGGCGGCGGTGTCGTCAGCCGTTCATTCAATTTATGCGCTATCACTAGGTATACACGGCCGCACGGTGTGGGCGTTCGCGCCCTGCGCGTTGCGGTGGTGGATTAAAACATATAGATTAATTGGCTCCCAGTGGATTGATGATCCGGAGGTCGGTTATGACGGTGCGCAGGCGACAGCAGTTGCTAAGACTCTTTGTATCGGTGTGGTTGGGCTGGCTGGCCGCAGCGCCGAGCTGGGCCGGCGAGCGCCCCAATGTCATCGTGATGGTGGCCGACGATCTGGGCTGGGCCGACGTTGGTTATCACGGCGGCGAGATCGACACCCCGTCGCTGGACCGGCTGGCGCAAGAGGGGGTGCAGCTGGACCGCTTCTATACCACGCCGATCTGTTCGCCGACGCGGGCGGCGCTGATGACCGGCCGCGACCCCATGCGTCTGGGCGTGGCCTACGGGGTGATCATGCCCTGGCATACCATCGGCGTGCACCCGGACGAGCACTTTCTGCCGCAGAGCTTTCTCGCCGCCGGCTACCAGACCGCCATGGTGGGCAAGTGGCACCTGGGCCACGCCCAGCAGACTTACCACCCCAATGAGCGTGGCTTCGAGCACTTCTACGGCCACCTGCACACCGAGGTGGGCTATTTTCCGCCCTTTGCCAACCTAGGCGGTCGCGATTTTCAGGTCAATGGCCGCTCGCTGGAGGGAGAGGGTTATGAGACCTACCTGTTGGCCGACGAGGCCTCGCGCTGGATTCGCCAGCGCGACCAGAGCAAGCCCTTTTTCCTGTACATGCCTTTCATTGCCCCGCACACGCCGCTGGAAGCGCCCGATGAATTAAAGCAGAAATACGCCGACCTCAAAGACCGCCGCGGCAAGGCGCGCAGCAAGAACACCGACCAGACCCGGCTGATCAACAAGCTGATGCTGCAGCCCAGCGCGCGGCCGCTGTACGCGGCGGTGGTGGATGCGATGGACCAGGCCATTGGCCGGGTACTGCAGACCCTGGACGAGCAGGGCATTGCCGACAACACCATTGTGCTGTTTTTCAGTGACAACGGTGGCGCCGCCTACGCTACCGGCGGTGCCGACAACGCGCCGCTGCGTGGCGGCAAGGGCGAGGTGTTCGAAGGTGGCATCCGCGTGGTGTCGCTGCTGCGCTGGCCGCAGCGGCTCAAGGCCGGGCAGACCATGAACAGCACCATGACGGTGATGGATGTATTTCCGACCCTGGCCGAGGCCGCGGGCATAGCGCCGCGCAACCAGCGTGACTTTGACGGCCGCAGTCTGTGGCCGGCCATTGCCGAGGGCAAAGCCATGGCCCGCGACGAGCTGGTGTTCTTCGCCTCGGAAACGCCCATCCGCGGCCGCTTCAACCTGACGGCGTTTGACGACGAGTGGAAGCTGGTGCAGGAGGTGGAGCAGGGGCTGCTGTCGGCGACGGTGACCAACTACCTGTTTCGCATCCAGGATGATCCCTACGAGTATCACAACCTCGCGGCCAAACATCCCGAGGTGGTGGCGCGCATGGCCAAGGCGATTCACCAGTGGCGCATGATGTATCCGGTGACCGGCACCCGCGCCGAGCTGGTGCCGCCGCCGGGCTGGCGCGCGCCGCTGGACTGGGCCGACTACCCGGTGCCGCTGGACAAACTGCAGAGCGAGGCCGCGCCGGGCTTGCCGCCAGCCCATGCCATTCGCCCGCTGGACTGGCAGCACGGTGAGGCCGGGCGGCTGATCTATGACTGCGAACCCTGGCCCTGGCTGGGCGGCGGGTTGTGCAAGTAAGCCGCGGGCACCCGTGCCGGCTGCGGCTGACCGCAGCGCTGCTGCTGGGGCTTACCGTGCTGGTTCAGGCCGTGCTGGTTCAGACCGCGCTGGCTCTGCCCGCACAAGCGGCCGAGTCTGCTATGGCCAAAGCCAGCGACTGCGCCGGCTGCCATGCGCAGCAGGTAAGCGACTGGCAGCAATCCCATCACGCCAAGGCCATGCAGCGGGCGACGCCTGCCACCGTGCTAGGCCGTTTTGACGGCAGCGCGGTTCGCTACCGCGACAGCGAATTCCGCTTCCGCCGCGACGGTGAGCACTACCGGGTGCGGGTGCGCGAGGGCGACGCCGAGCCCGCCGAATTCAATGTGGCCTATGCCTTCGGTGTCTACCCGCTGCAGCAGTACCTGGCCGAACTGGACGGCGGCAGGCTGCAGGCACTGCCGGTGGCCTGGGATAGCCGCAGCGAGGCTGAAGGCGGCCAGCGCTGGTACGCGCTGGAGTCCGACCTGCCCTGGCGGCACGTGGGCTTTAACTGGAACAGCAGCTGCGCCGAATGCCACTCCACCGGTCTGGTTAAAAACTACGACGCCGACCAGCGCCGCTTTGACACCCGGTGGCAGGCCATCAATGTCAGCTGCCAGGCCTGTCACGGCGACGCCGACGGCCACCGCCGTTGGCTGGCCGGCGGTCGCCCTGAGGGTGTGGCCCACGCCGGCTTTGCGGCGGCGCTGGATGAGCGCGGCCGCTGGCAGCGCAGCGCACAGCAGGCCATCGCCAGCCGCTCGGACCGGCCCGTGGGCGAGCAATTGTCGACCTGCGGCCAGTGCCACGCCCGCCGCGGCAAACTCGGCGACTGGCATCCGGGCACCGCGCTGCTGGACCACGCACTGCCCGCCACCAGCCTGCCGCCGCTGTACCACGGCGACGGCCAGATTCGCGACGAGGTGTTCGTGCTGGGCTCGTTTATGCAGAGCAAGATGCACGCCGCCGGCGTGGTCTGCAGCGACTGCCACCAGCCGCACTCACTGGCGCTGCGTGCCGAGGGCGATGCCCTGTGCGCGCGCTGCCACAATCCGGCGGTATTCGCCGGCCGTCAGCATCACGGCCATGCCGAAGGCAGTGCCCAGTGCGTGGACTGCCATATGCCGGCCACCACCTATATGGGCGTGGACGCCCGCCGCGATCACCGTTTCGGCCTGCCCGCCCCAGCCCTCAGTGCCGAGCTGGGCAGTCCCGATGCCTGCGGCAGCTGCCACGTTGATCGCAGCAGCGACTGGCTGGCCGAGGCCATTGGGCGGGTCAGCGGCGGTAAGGCGGCGCCGGTCACCGCTAGCCGCGCCATGGCGCGGCTGGGGCAGGGCGATCGCGCGGCGCTCCCGCAGCTGCGTTATCTGCTGGAACAGGATCAAGCCGCGCCCATGCTGCAGGCCGCCATGCTGGAGCTGCTGGGGGCGCAGGCGGAGCCGGCCGATCTGGCCATTGCCCGTGGCAAGCTGGCCCACGCCGATGCCCTGGTGAGGCTGGGGGCGGTGCGCGCCATCAGTGCCGTGCCAGAGGCGCAGCGCTGGGCGCTGCTGTCACCGATGCTGTCCGACCCGGTCAGGGCGGTGCGGGTGGAGACGGCGCGGCTGTTATCCCATCTGCGAGTGCCGAGCGTGGAGGAGAATAAACGCGGGCCGCTGGCTGCGGCCCAGGGCGAGTACCTGGCTTTCCTGCAGGCCCATCGCGACAGCCCCGCCGCCACCCTGAACCTCGGCAACTTCTATCGTGCCCAGGGGCAGCCCGAGCGGGCGCAGACTTATTATCGGGAATCGCTGGCCCTGGACCGGGAGTTCGTGCCCGCCTACCTGCAGCTGGCGGAACTGGCGCGGCAGCAACAGCAGCCGGAGCAGGAGCAGCAGTGGCTGGCACAGGTGCTGGCCGCTGCGCCGGACAGTGCGCAGGCGCACTACGCCGATGGGCTGTACTGGGTGAGGCGGCAGAACTACGAGCGGGCGCTGCAGGCCTTGAGCCGGGCGCGGGAACTGGCGCCCGCCGCCGTCGACTACAACACCACGCTGGCGGTGGCGCTGGAGAACCGGGGGCAGCCCGAGCGGGCGCTGGACATACTGGGGGCGTTTATCCGCCAGCAACCTCGGCAGTTGCCGGCGGTGCGGCTGGCGGCGCGCTATGCGCTGAAGTATCGCCAGCGGGAGCTGGCCACTCGCTACCTGCAACTGTGGTTGCAGTTAGAACCCGGCAATGAGCAGGCTCGCCAGTGGCTGCGCGCGCTGGGTAATTGAGCCGTTCAGGCAGCGGGCTGGCCCGGGGGCTTGCCCGCTTTTCCTTTCTGCGGGGCTAGAGCCTTAACCTCTTGCGCCAGGTGTCCCACTGACTCGGAAACCTCGCCCACCAGCTGGGTGAGTTCATCCACATCTTCGCGGGTGGGTACTCCGATATGGTGAAGGGCGTTATGCAGGCGGTGGTCGAAGCGTTCTTCCAGGCGGTGTAGCTGGCCCGCTGCCCGCTGCTTGGCTTCGGTGGCGGATTCCCTGACCTGGGCCACCTGTTTTTCCACGCCGTCCTTGGCCACCCGTTCTGCCTCCACCCCTTCTTCCACCAGGGATTCGAGCAGCTGGCGCCCGCCCTTTTCCAGCTTGATGGCGGCGCCCAGCCCGGCGTGCCAGAACAGGCCGGCGACGCGTTCAAAGCCGTGCCAGATGCCGTGGCCGTTGGGCAGCGAGCGTTTCAGCTCCTCTGCCTGCGCCTCCATCTGCGCAATCTTCCCCTCCAGGTTTTCCAGTTTTGCCTGCTTTTTGCTGATTTCACTAGCACTCATCGAGGGCGTCCTCCCGGTATGGCTAGGCCGAAGGTTCGTCGCATGGAGCGGTCGCGGCGAACCCACAAAAACTGGGAATCCACTAACTATAGAACAGCGGCGCGGCTTGTCACAGCGCTTTGCCACGCCGCCGGCAATCCGTGCCGGCAGGACAAATTGGCAATAGCGGCATATGCTTTTGTATTTCCCACGTCTTTCCCTCGATGGGGCACACAATGGAAGAGCTCAATGGCGGCATCAGCGTGACTCGGGTTGCGCTGGGCGACCAGGAGCTGCGGGTCGCACTGCGGCCAGTGGAGCACGCCGAAGGCTATCCGCTGTTGATTTTCAATGGCATAGGGGCGAATTTGGATGTGTTTTCGCCCTTTATTCAGGCGCTGCCCGGCCGCGATGTGATTATCTTTGATGCGCCGGGTGTCGGTGGCTCCCCCACGCCCAAGCTGCCCTACCGCTTTCCGGCCCTGGCCAAGCTCAGTGCCCGGCTGCTGGACCATTTTGAATTTGATCAGGTGGATGTGCTGGGCGTGTCCTGGGGTGGCGCCCTGGCGCAGGTGTTTGCCCGCGAATTCCCCAGCCGCTGCCGCCGCCTGATTTTGGCCGCTACCTCATCGGGCTCCATCATGGTGCCCGGTGAGCTGTCGGTGCTGTGGAAACTGAGCAGTCCGCGCCGCTATTTTCAGCGCGAATACCTGGACTCGGTGGCGCACGACCTCTACGGCGGGGACTTTCGCGACCAGCCGGAGCTGATCAAGGAGTTCACTGCCAAGCTCAAGCCGGGCAAGAGCAGTCGCCTGGGTTATTACTGGCAGCTCGCCGCCGGCTGGGGCTGGACCAGTATTCACTGGCTGCACAAGCTGCAGCAGCCCACGCTGATTCTGGCGGGCGAGGATGACCCCATCATTCCGCTGGCCAATGCCAAGCTTATGCACGCGCGCATTCCCAATTCACGGCTGGTGACCATTGACTGCGGCCACCTGTTTCTTTTTACCCGAATCAAGCTGATTGCACCGCTGGTGCAGGAATTTCTTTCAGCGGATGATCCCCTATACTCAATGGCTCAGGCCACGGCGCAGGGGGCACCCTGCGAGGAGCGCTAACCATGACCGGCGCAGCCCCGGACGGTTTCTTTGGCTTCTACGAATTGCTCAGCAGCCAGTGGCAGGGCGAGACGGTGCTGGCCCTGGTCGCAGTGATGGTTTTTGCCTGGCACCAGTTCCGCAGCCCCGCGCTGGGCTTGCCGGCGCTGACCGACAACCGCGACCTGGCCGCGGAGCTGGACCCGCTGCAGCTGGCGCCGCCGCTGCACACCCTCGGTTTCGCGCTGTTGTACGGCGTGGCGCTGTGCCTGGGCTATTTGCTGGCGGTGACGGCGGCCGCTGTGGCAATGACCGGCCTCGCTGTGCTCGGCGCGCCGGTGCTGACGGGCGGCGAAGGCGGGGCGCCGGCGCTGTGGTATTCGCTGCCGGTGTGGCTACTGCTGGTGATGGTGTTTGGCATGCGCCACTGGCCGGCGCTGCGTGCGATTGATGCCCGGCTGCGCTATGCCCTGCAGCGCCGCGCCTGCGTGCCGCAGTTGATGCCCACTGGCGCCGTGCAGGTGGTCGCCGATCTGTGCCACGCCGAGGAGGCGTTTCACCCGCGCGAGCGGGATGTGAATGATTTTATTGCTGCCTGCACCGAGCCCTTGGTGGATGCCCGCGCGCTGACGGCGGTCAATCACACCATTGCCCACAAGTGGAACAAGCTGTGTTTTCTTCGCGAGCGGCTGCTGCGGTGGTGCGAGATTCGCGAACATGCCGACTATTGCAATAAATTCGGCGCCCAGTTGCGCGACATCAACATCAGTTGGCAGCAGATTCGCGGCGAGCTGAGTAGCTTCTGCGAGCACGGGCTGATCGCCGATCTTCATGCCGACTGCCGTGATCGCGATGCGCCCAACGACGATATCAGCGGCTATATCCACCAGCGGCTGGATGACACCCTGTTGCAGTGTTACTGCTATATTTCCCACGGCATTTTCTCGGGTCACAGCAGTTGCGCTGCGCGCCGCCGAGCCTTTGCCTACTTTGGTTTGTTGGTCAACGTGCCGGCGTCGCCGCTGGAGCAGTTGGCAACGCCCCGTGTGCGCGAGAGCGGGCTGCTCGACAACCTCGGCATTGGCGACGATGAGCCACCGGGTGCTGAACGCCGCGGCGGCGAGCGCAGCTTTCGCTACGCCACGGCGGAGCTGGTGATTGCTGACCAGCACTATGTGTGCTCGCCTATCGAACTGTCGGTGAATGGTGCCGCCCTGCACCTGAACGCCCCGGTGTCGCCGGGCACGCCCGCCGAGCTCGATATCATCGGTCTGCCGCCGATTCACGGCAGCATTGTGCGCAGCGCCGACGAAAAAATCTGCATTGAGTTCAGCCACAACCCGGACTCCAGGCGCCAACTGCGCCACTACCTGGCTGCGGCTGTGCACTGACCTTGTGCGGCCACATGCACCGCCTCGGCGCGCGGCGAAATTAGCTGGCAAAAACCACCGCTGGCGTTGGCGCCCTGGCAATGGCTTACCTATGCTTAGTGACATTCTCCGTTGGTGGCACTCCCTGGGTTTCCGATTTATCGGTGCCGCCCTTGTCCGTCAGCGCCGTGATGTCGTCGGCCTGACAAAAATGCAGTCCATTCAGCGCAGTTAGCCAGAGGATGTTATGGCCATAGAGCGTCGTCACTCCCAGCGTTCCGCAGTTGAAACACCTCACCCGTCGCTGCTTGCCGGCGACCTCGATGAAGCATTTGACGACGGCGAGCCGCTGCTCGCCGAAGTCGCGCTTGAACCGGTGCCCGAGGCGGAGCCCGGCGGCGATATCGATGCCCGCATCGCCGAGCTGGAAAGCCGCCTGCAGCGGCTGCAGGACTTCAACCGGCAGTTGTCGGAACAGGTTCAGCGCGCACGCCCCGCTGTTTCAGCAGACCAGGCTGACACCGAAGCCAGGAGCGGCGAACGCCGGCACGCCTTGCCGGGCAAGAGTATCGGCGCCGCCCTGGCGGACATCGCCGAGCAGGCCATTGCCGATCCGCCGCGGCTGGTGCAGCACTGCACGCGCTTTGGTCGCGAGCTGGTGGAGATACTGGCCGGGCGCTCGGAACTGGAACCCGAGCGCGGCGACAAGCGTTTCAAAGATGTGGTGTGGAAAGACAATCCCTTTTACCGGCGCACCCTGCAGGTCTACCTGGCCTGGGGCCGGCAGCTGCAGCAGTGGCTGGAAGCCACTGAGCTGGAGGGGGCGGATGCCGAGCGCGCGCAGTTTCTGCTGTCGCAGTGCATCTCGGCGCTGTCGCCGTCCAATACGCTGCTCAACCCGGTGGCGGTCAAGCGCGCCTACCAGACCGGCGGTCGCAGCCTGCTCAGTGGTCTGCGCCACCTGTTGGACGATCTCGAACACAACGGCGGCATGCCGCGCCAGGTTGGCCGCAGTGCCTATGTGTTGGGGGAGAACTTGGCCTCCACGCCCGGGGAGGTGGTATACCGCAGCGAGCTGCTGGAGCTGATTCAGTACCGCCCCACCACTGAAAGTGTGCACCAGCGCCCGGTGCTGCTGATGCCGCCGCAGATCAACCGCTTCTACGCCTTCGACCTGTCGCCCAAAAACAGCTTTGTTCGCCACGCGGTGGAGGCGGGGCTGCAGTTTTTTGTGATCAGCTGGCGCAATCCGCAAATCGAGCACCGCCATTGGAATCTCGACAGCTATGTGGCCGCCGCCGACGACGCCATCGACGCCATGCGTGACATCACCGGCAGCGAGGATATCAACCTGGTCAGCGCCTGCGCCGGCGGCCTCACCGCCTCGGCACTGCTGGGGCTGCTGCAGGCGCGGGGCGAGCGCAAGGTTCACGCCAACACCTTGCTGGTCACCGCTCTGGAAACCCGCCGCGATTCCATCATGGAGCGCTTTGTTACCGAGCGCGGCATTGAGCTGGCCAAGCGCCACTCGCACCGCAAGGGCTATATGGATGGCCGCCAGCTGGCGCATATCTTTGCCTGGCTGCGTCCCGACGACTTGGTGTGGAGCTTCTGGGTCAACAACTACCTGCTGGGCAAGGAGCCGCCGTCGCTGGATGTGCTGTTCTGGGACAACGACCCCACGCGGCTGCCGGCGGGCCTGCACGCCGACTTCCTGGATATCTACAAGAACCGGGCGTTTTCTGCGCCCGGGCGGCTGACGGTCTGCGGCAGCGCCATCGATATCGGCCAGCTCGACTGCGACAACTACCTGGTGGCCGGCAGCGAAGACTACCTGATGCCCTGGCGCAGCTGCTTTGACAACGCCCGCCTGCTGGGCGGGCGCTGCGAGTTTGTGCTCAGCTCCAGCGGCCATGTGCAGAGCATTCTGCGCCCGCCCGGCATCGCCCATGCCGAATTCCACACCGGCAATGTGCTCGACGACGACCCCGACCAGTGGCTGCAGCGCGCCAGTTGCCACGAGGGCAGCTGGTGGCCGCACTGGAGCCAGTGGCTGCAGCAGCGCTCCGGCCCGCAGCGCGCCGCACCTGCCAAGCTGGGCAGCGAGCGCCATCCGCCGCTATGTGCGGCGCCAGGTTTGTACGTGCTGGAAGAGTAGCCGGGGCGCGGCCAGTCTGGCGGGACAGCGTAGCGAATTGGTAACACGACAGGCCGCTTTTAGGTGGCCTGCCTGTCGTTTTCCTGGTTTTCCTGTGCCAGTCGCTTGCGGAGGTTGTCGACGGCGGTTTGAATAGACTGGTCGATAACGGCAACCGTGTCTTCTGCGTTCATGCCTTCTGGCAGGGTGAAACGCATGGTCAGTCGCCGTCGGCAGTGCTGCTCGTCGATGGCGCTGAACGCGTATTCGAGGGTGTGGTCGCGCAGCGGCATATTGTCGTTGCTGTCGATGGCGTAACGGATGCGTCGGGCTTGGTGATCGAGGATCTGCACGCGAAACACGGTGGGGTCACGCTCGCCGCCCCAGTATAGGGTCCGCACCATGTTGGCGCCGCTGCCCTGCTTGTCGACATGGACTTCGCCGGCGGAAACCCATGCCAGTTCATCACCGGCGGCATAAATGGCCCACAGCCGCTCGACCGGGCAGTCGAAGTCGAATTCTCTGACGATCTCCATGGCGTCAACTTCCTCACGGTTCACCCTACAGTATGGCAGGGCTGTATCGGGAGATGGATTTGTGGGAGGGCTATTGAATATGGTGCCCAGAGAAAACTTGACTCTCCTGGAGGCGGCAATTCATCAATTGGAGCTTGCCCTAAG
>JBFHRT010000018.1:0-13371 GCA_041591575.1 Spongiibacteraceae bacterium | reverse complement strand
CGCGTCGCTGCGCTCCTCGCGATGACGGGGTAGAGACGAACGCCGCGCGATCTACTAGCTCCGTCATTGCGAGGAGCCGAACCGCGCCGTTCAGCGATTCGGGGACGCGGCAATCTCCGCCAGGGTGGCAGAGTCTTCAGGAAGATCGCCACGTCGCTACGCCCCTCGCGATGACGGGGTAGCGACGAGCACCGCGCGATCTACTAGCTCCGTCATTACGAGGAGCCGAACCGCGCCGTTCAGCGGTTCGGGGACGCGGCAATCTCCGCCAGGGTGGCAGGGTCTTCGGGGAGATCGCCGCGTCGCTGCGCTCCTCGCGATGACGGGGTAAAGACGAGCACCGCCCGATCTACTAGCAGCGTCATTGCGAGGAACCCAGCCGCGCTTTTGCGGCTGGGTGACGCGGCAATCTCAACCAGGGTGGCAGAGTTTTCAGGAAGATCGCCACGTCGCTACGCTCCTCGCGATGACGGGGTAACGACGAGCGCCGCGCTATTTACTAGCTCCGTCATTGCGAAGAGCTGAACCGCGCCGTTCAGCGGTTCAGGGACTCGGCAATCTCCGCCAGAATGCCAGGGCGTCCGGCAACTGCAGCCCCCGCCATTGTTGAAAAAATCTCAGACCTCCCGCGCCACCCCATAGTGTTTCATATAGGGTGCAAACTGCTTGCTCAGTGCGCCTTCATCGAGCCCGGACTCCTGTGCCGAATACACATGGGAGCCATGTTTGCCTTTGGGCTTCTGTTGCAGATACGTCCGCATACGCTGGGCGATTTCGTCAGTAAATTTAAGCCCCAGATGCGGATAGATGGAGGCAATGGTCGACACTGGATCAGCGATAAAATCGCGGTAGTGTAAATCGACAATCTGCTCCTCGGGCAGAACCCCCTGGCGGCGCTGCTCGATAATGGTCTCCAGTTGCCGCTGGTAGGTGCCTGCTACATCGGTGGCAAAGCTGCGCACGTCCACCTCGTCGCAGCGCAGAAAACGGGTGGCCGCCACCGCACTCACTGTCGACGGCACGGTCTTTGCCGGGTCGCGATGAAGGTGAATGATGGTGGCGTCAGAATACACCTTAAAGATGGCGTCAAAATGGCTCAGGTGTGCCGCCGAACGCAGCAGCCAGCGCTCAGACACGGTCTTACCCTGCAGCACCTGCAAAAAGCGGCGGTGGAAACGGTAGCCGGGCACGTGGTCGGTACTCTCGCGCCACGCGGCAAATTCCGGGATATCGGCCACCGTGATCCAGTAGCCAGTGGTAAATTCCGGCGCCATGATGGTCAGGCACTCCGACGGCAGCCGCGAGCGCAGTTCATGAATGGAGTCGAATTCCGGCTGGATATCGGCCCAGAGGTCGAAGGCGCACTCGGCGACTTCCTCACGGGTGAGCTGCTGGTCATTGGCCAGCGGCAGCGGATGGGCCGTTTCCCAGCCCAGCGGCGCGCGCAGGCGCGGGTCCTGGGCGAGCAGCTCGTGCAGGATTGTGCTGCCATTGCGCGCAGTGCCAGCGATAAAAATCGGCCGATTGATCTGCAGAAACTCGAGGTCGGAGCGCCGTTTAAGGTAGTCGGTCAATTGCAGGCGGGTGTCGAGGCAGCGCAGCAGGTCGGCGCGGGTCATCAATCGCCCCAGGGTATTAAGCCGGCTGCGCGCATTAATTTCATCAACCAGGCGCTGCATCGCATCGCGCCAACCCTCAACACCGAAATCTTTGAGGCCCGCGCGCGCTTTTGCCTGCTCAATCAGGGCATCGGTCTCCAGCGGCACCAGTTGCTCGGCTCCGCCGGCCGTAGTGCCGAGATAGTTGATGCGCCGCGCCCAACTGGGGCGCAAGTAACCCAGTGCCATGCCTGACTCCAAACTGCTGTACCAAACCATCGTCTCACGACGCTGAAAGGCGGACAAACTCACATATTTGCCGCCATCGCGCAAGCGTGTTGCCGTGGCCCCGAATGACAGTACCGTAACCCTGCTCGCTCTTGCGATATTCTCTGCGCCCTTTAGACTCTGGCACACTTTTTTTGGCCGTGGATGATGCCAATCATGGGCAACAGCAAGCTTAACGACGGCCAGCGCCAGCAGCTGCGGGCACTGGTCGATGAGATGCGCCGCAGCATCGACTATGTCAGCTCCGTCAACACTGACGAGGCGGAGCTGGCCGCACTGGCCGAGCAGGCGCGAGTCCTGGCCGACGCGCTGCAGCCGCTGTCGGGCGATAAGGCGCTGGAGCACTACAACGCCGACTGGGGCGACGACCTCAACAACCTCCTGCCCAGCAGCCCGTTCACCGGTCGCTTCAACCCGCTGGCGCCGCCGGTGGAGATGTCCACCGAGGGCGAGCGCGTGCTGGGGCGGGTGACCTTTAACCGCGCCTACGAGGGGCCGCCCGACTGCGTGCATGGTGGCATGGTCGCCGCGGTCTACGACCAGCTGCTGGCAGCCGCCTCCGTGGTCGGAAAAGCGCCCGGCCCCACCGCCACCCTGACCATCGACTTTCTGGCGCCGACGCCGTTGTATCAACCGCTGGAATTTTCCGCCTGGATTGAACGGCGCGAGGGCAAGAAAGTATTTATCTGTGGCGAATGTCATCACGATGGTATGCTCGTGAGCCGCTGCAGTGGCCTGTTTATTCAATACTTCCCGCAAAGCTGAATTGATACCCGAGAGCTCCTAAATGCCATCACACAACAAACTCACTTCGCTGCCGGCGCTGGCCCTGCTGAGTGCCAGCCTGCCACTGACGGCGCAAACTGACGACAGCCGCCTGGAGACAATGATTGTCTCCGCCACCCGCGCCGAACAGCAGCTGGATGCTGCCACCCACAGTGTCGGCGTGGTCGATGAGGCCGCTCTGAAACTGATGTCCCATGTGCATATCAGTGAGGCCTTGGCACGGGTGCCCGGCACCTGGGTCAGCCGCGGCAATGGCCAGGAACACCTCACCGCCATTCGTTCGCCGGTACTGACCGGCCCCGGTAGCTGTGGCGCCTTTTATATGGCTGAGGACGGCATTCCCCTGCGCGCCCCCGGCTTCTGCAACGTCAATCAGCTGTTCGACGTTAATGCCGAGCAGGCAGCTCGTATTGAGGTGATCCGCGGCCCCGGCAGCGCCGTACACGGTGCCAATGCCCTCAACGGCCTGGTCAATGTCATCAGCCTGGCGCCGGTGGCGGAACCTTCTCTCCAGCTCGCGCTGGAAGGTGGCCCCCACGACTACAGCCGAGTGAAAGCCAGCGTCAGCAATGGTAACGACACCCACCGCTTCCGCCTCAGCGCCAACGGCGCCCACGACGGCGGCTACAAGGACGACTCCGGCTTCGACCAGCAGAAGTTCAGCGCCCGCTACGACTACAGTGGCGAGGTCTGGAGCATCCAGTCGCTGCTCAGCGCCAGCAACCTCAACCAGGAGACCGCCGGTTTCGTTAACGGTGAGGACGCCTACAAAGACGACGACCGCAAAAAGGAAAACCCCAACCCCGAGGCCTATCGCGATACCCAGAGCGCGCGCTTCTATACTCGCTTCGAGCGCGCCGGCAGCGACGACACCCGCCTGGTCATCACCCCCTACGCGCGTTATACCGAAATGGAATTCCTGCAGCACTTCCTGCCCGGCACGCCACTGGAGGAAAACGGTCACCACAGCCTTGGGATGCAGGCCGCCTTCTACAAGCCTCTCAGTGACAGCGCCAACCTGCACCACGGCATCGACCTCGACCTGAGCTCGGGCTACCTCAAGGAAACCCAGGCTGCCGCCAGCTTTGGCCCCTTCCCCACCGGCAAGCACTACGACTACGAGGTGGACTCACTGAACCTGGCCTGGTTCGTGGGCGGCGACAAGACCTTCGGCGACGGCACCCGTGTCAACGCCGGCGCCCGCTACGAGGCCCAGCGCTACAGCTATGACAATAAGATGCTAGACGGCAGCACCGCGGATGACGGCAGCAATCCCTGCCCCGGCACCTGCCGCTACAGCCGCCCCGGCGATGATACCGACGAGTTTCGTAACTGGTCGCTGTTTACCGGCCTGATTCACCCGCTGGACGATCACCTGTCCGTGGTGGCCCAGCTCGCCCACGGCTTTCGCGCTCCCCAGGCCACCGAGCTGTATCGGCTGCAGGCCGGCCAACTCAAGGCCGACCTGGACGCCGAGGAGCTGAACAGTGTGGAACTGGGGCTGCGCGGTCGCTGGCAGCGCGTGCAGTACGACCTCACCGCCTATGCCATGAAAAAGAACAATGTCATCATCCAGGATAGCGACCGCCGCAATCTCAGCGACGGCCAGACCCTGCGCCGCGGCATTGAGGCCAGCCTCAACTGGCAGATAGTGGATACGCTGGCACTGGCCGTGCAGGCCAGCTACGCCAAGGAACAGTACGACAACGACGCCCTGCCAGACCGCCTGTCGCCAAGCCTGATCAGTATCAAGGGCAACGAAGTGGACACCGCCCCGCGCCAGCTGGCCAGCGCCCAGCTGCGTTGGACACCACTGGCGAGCACCACCATCGAGCTGGAGTGGCAGCACCTGGGTGAGCACTTTCTGGATGCGGTCAATGAGCACCGCTATTCCGGCCACGACTTGCTGCACCTGCGCTGGCGCCAGCAGTATGGCGCCGGCATCTACAGCAATGTGCGGGTGCATAACCTCAGCGATGAGGACTATGCCGACCGCGCTGATTTCGCCTTTGGTAACTTCCGCTACTTTATCGGCGAGCCCCGCGCTGTCTTTGTAGAGCTGGGATTGGAGCTCTGATGGGTTCCGGCAGGGCCCGCCAGCGCGGGCCTTGCCGGGCCTTACTTGCTCAGCGCCTTCGCCCCCTGCGCGGCCAATCCACCCCGTTTTTCGCCCATAGTTCGCCCGGCACAGCGGCCGACCGGCCGCAACACCCAAGCTAAGCCATTGATTATTAAGGGGTAGGTATAAATACCTACATGGACCCGTTCACACTACGCGGCATCCACAGTAGTGTGCAAAATTCACACAGGTATAGTGGATTTGCCCGCGAGGAAAACCCCCGCGGACCGGTGACTGCCGATCAGCCAAAAGGGTGAGTGAGATGGCGAAGTGTTGTTACAAGAAATCCGGCGCGATGCTGCTACTGGCTGCCAGCCTGTGCGGCCCGGCCTGCGCGGATTCTCTCACTGCCAAAACCTCGAACGTCCAGCAGTTGGTTCAGGCCTTCAAGCAGCTGTTTGTGAGCGATCCCCAAAGCACCGAGCCGCGCTGGGCGAGCGTGAATGCCCGCAGCAGCCAGTCCCTGTCCTTTGACCGCAACGCCAGCACCCTGATCAAGCGCGGTGCCTTCAGCATCGAAGTAGCCGGCACCGGCCTGGAATTCAAGCAGCGCTTCTAAGCCGCTGCTCCCTGTTCCCGATACCCGCTTATACCGCCCGCTGCTTAGCGGATCGCGGCAATACCCACAGCGCTGCGCACCTTTTCCATCAGCGGCGCAGCCTGGGCACGGGCCTTTTCAGCCCCTTTCTGCAGCTCGGCCTCGATAAAGTCGGGGTCTTCCATCAGCGCGTTGTAGCGCTCGCGCGCCTCTCCCAACGCCTCGTTGATCAGCGCCCCCAGCTCTTTCTTGGCCTGCCCCCAGGCGATGCCCTCGGCAAACTTTTGGCGCATATCAGCCACCTGCTCGGCGTTGGCAAAGGCCTGCCAGATCTGGAACACGGTGGAGGTGTCAGGATCCTTAGGCTCGCCGGGCTCCAGCAGATTGGTTTTGATCTTATTGATCATCTTCTGCAGTTTCTTTTCCGGCAGGAACAACGGGATGGTATTGCCGTAGCTCTTACTCATCTTGCGCCCGTCCAGTCCGTTGAGCACCGCGACGTTGTCATCCACCACCGCCTCCGGCAACGCAAAAGTCTCGCCATAGATGTGGTTGAAGCGCTGACCAATATCCCGCGCCATTTCCAGGTGCTGGATCTGATCGCGGCCCACCGGCACACGCTCGGCGTTAAACAGCAAAATGTCTGCCGCCATCAGCACCGGGTAATTGAACAGTCCCATGGTCACACCGAAGTCGGGGTCTTCGCCAGCAGCCTCATTGTCCTGTACCGCCGCCTTGTAGGCATGAGCGCGATTCATCAGCCCTTTGGCGGTCACACAATTGATAATCCAGGTCAGCTCGGCAATTTCGGGCACATCGGATTGGCGGTAAAACGTGGCCTTGTCGGTATCCAGCCCCAACGCCAGCCAGGTGGCGGCAATTTCCTTGGTAGACTGGCGCACCTGATCCGGATCCTGACACTTAATCAGCGCGTGGTAGTTAGCCAGAAAAAAGTAGGACTCCAGTTCCGGGTTATTGCTCTCAGCGATGGCCGGGCGAATGGCGCCCACGTAATTGCCCAGGTGGGGGGTGCCGGTGGTGGTGATGCCGGTCAGCACGCGTTGTTTGCTCATATTCTCCAGTTCGCCCTGTGTCACTGTCGGTCAAGAAGCGGCCTATTCTACTGATTTCAGGTCACTAATGCATGACTGCGGCGCCAGGCAGGCCCGATATTGGGCCGCCAGCGCCGGCCAGCCCAGCCACTCCACGCTGGGAGCCGCAGGCCAGTCGCCGGAGGCACGGCGCTGGCACAGTGTCGCGACCGCATCAGCCAACGCCGAAGCCTCTGCCTCCGTATCATCGGGGTGCGATGCGTACAGATACTCTGAACCGAAACATTCCGGATAACACAGCCGCGCCGGCAGCAGTGGCCGGCACCGAGCCGCCACCGCCTCCAGCACCGCCAGTCCCTGAAAATCGTGCAGCGAGGTCGACAGCACCACATCACATTGCGTCAGTAGCTGGCGATAGCGCTGACGCTCGGCAATAAAGCCAAATTCGCCCAATCGCACGCTGCCGCCAGCGGACAACAGCTTCCTGAGCTGCTCAAACTCCGGTGGCGCCTGGCGAAAACGCTGCCCCACCACATGCAGCGTCACCGGCAGCTGCCGACGCTGCCATTCGGCCGCCGCCGCCAGCAATTGCGCGGGGCCCTTGTCGTACTCCCAGCGGTGATTCCACAGCACATGGAGGCGATCAGAGGCGGCGCGCGGGGCGGCCATAAAGCAATTGGCCGCCAGCGGCACCGGCAACACCGTGCTGCGCTCGCGCAACGTCGCCTCCAGTGCCTCATGGGGATTGAAATCTGGCAGTTTCCTCAGCAGCGCCACCGCACCGTCAATAAAGGTGTTCAGGTTATAGCGGCTGTTGAACAACACCCGGTCCGCCGCCAGTGCGGTGTAGATATTGAGCATTTGTAGCTCCACCGCGGAGTGACGGTCCGCCTCGCTCTGGGGATAATCAAACTGGTTTTCGTGGAAGTACACCACGCTGGGCAGCGTGGCCAGTTTGGGCACCAGGCCGCGCAGCGCCGACAGATCGACCATGGAGGTCGCCAGCAACAGGTCGTAGTCGTGCTCCAGCACGTCGCGCTGCAACAGCGCCCAGGACAGGCTGTTGCCGCGCGCGCGCCAGCGAAAATGGCGCGGTGGCAGCGTCAATACCGTCCACTCGATGTCCGCCAGCTCGCGCTGCAGGCCCTCGGCCCAGTAGGCATGACTGGCCGCGTGGTAGGCCGACAGCAGCAGAATCTTCACAGGGTGGCTCGCAGTTGACGCCGCGCGGGGGCTACTCTACCCTCGCCTGCACTTCTTTGACTGACAGCGAAACTGGGAACCTTCATGAGCGACTACAAGACCCTGCAATTTGAACTGAATAATGGCGTTGCCAAGATTACCCTGAACCGCCCCGACGCCGCCAACGCCCTGAACCTGGAGATGGCCCGCGAGCTGATGAGCGTCGCCATCCGCTGCGACGAAGACGCCGCCGTGCGCGCGGTGCTGATCACCGCCAACGGCAAACTATTCTGTGCCGGTGGCGACATTCAGGACTTTGCCGAGGCCGGCGACCAGGTCGGCATGCTGGCTAAAGAAATCACCAGCAACCTTCACGCCGCCATTTCGCGTTTTGCGCGCATGGACGCACCGCTGATCACCGCCGTTAATGGCGCTGCCGCCGGCGCCGGTTTTAGCCTGGCAATCGCCGCCGACCTGGCACTCGCTGCCGAGTCGGCCAAGTTTACCGTGGCCTACACCGCCATCGGCGCCAGCCCTGACGGCAGCAGCAGCTACTACCTGCCACGCCTGGTGGGAATGCGCCGCGCCCAGGAACTGATGCTGACCAATCGCCGCCTTTCTGCCGCCGAGGCCGCCGAGTGGGGCCTGATCACCCGTGTGGTACCCGACGACGAACTGAGTGCCGCCGCCGAAAAACTCGCCGCGCAGGTAGCCAAGGGCCCTACCGCCGCCAACGGCATGGTCAAGAAACTGCTGCTGGGCAGCTTCGAACAGAGCCTGGAAACCCAGATGGAGCTGGAAGCCCGCGGCATCGCCGCCATGCTGCAAAACGAAGACGGCCGCGAAGGCGTGGCCGCATTTTTGGGCAAGCGCGCGCCGGAGTTCAAGGGACGCTAAATGCTGGACGGGAGACGGGAGACGCTTTTATAGCGGCTACGCCGCTCCCCGGTCCTCTCCCGATGGGAGAGGGTGCAAAGACCTGCCGCGTCTCGCTAGCTTTTGCGCCTTCCGTCTCCCGTCAAGCGTCCAGCCTTTTGAATTTGGCGTCAGACGCCCAGCTTCCGACGTCAGACCGCTGTTAGATTCAAAAACCTCGCTGCCGCCCGGTACAGGTGGTGGGCATCTTCACTGCCGGCCAGCTCGCGAATGGAGTGCATGGCAAAGGTTGGCAGCCCGACATCCAGCGTACGAATACCCAATTCTGCTGCGGTAATGGGGCCGATGGTGCTGCCACAGGCCATGTCGGTGCGCACCACAAAGCTCTGCACCGGCGCCTCCACTTCACGACACAGCTTGCGGAACAGCGAGCTGGTTTCGCTGTTGCTGGCGTAGCGCTGATTGGCGTTAAGCTTGATCACCGGCCCGGCATTGATCTTGGGCCCGTGGTTGCTGTCGTGGCGGTCAGCAAAATTGGGGTGGATGGCGTGGGCGTTATCCAGCGAGATCATCATCGACCGCGTCATTGACCGCGACAGCCGTTCACCACTACCGGCGATGCGTTCCAGTACCGAGCGCAGCATCGGCCCCTGCGCCCCCACTGCCGACATGCTGCCCACTTCTTCGTGGTCGTTGCAGATCAGCACGCAGTGCTGTTCACCGTCGGCGGCCAGCAGCGCCTGCAGCCCGACATGACACGACAGAAGGTTATCCAGCCGCGCACTGGCAACAAATTCACCGCGCCAGCCCACCAAGGCCGCGCCCTGGGTGTCGTAGAGGCTCAGCTCGAAGTCCAGTACCTCGGCGACATCGGCGCCGTAACTGGCGATCAGCTCGTCGCGCAATAGCTGCCGGAAGGCGCCCGCAGCCGGCGCCTCACCGTTGATCAACAGCAGCGGTGGGATATCTTTCTGGGCGTTGACCGAGCGACTGTTGTTGGCCTCGCGGTCCAGATGAATCGCCAGACTGGGAATCACCGCCACCGGGCGGCGCATATCCAGCAATATGTCACGCAGCGCGCCCTGGCCATCGAGGTAGTTGACGCGCCCCGCCAGCGACAGGTCGCGATCAAACCAGGGGTTGAGCAGCGCACCACCGTAGACCTCCACACCCAGCTGCAGATAACCCTGACTGCCGATATCCGGCTCCGGCTTCAGTTTCAGGCAGGGGCTGTCGGTGTGGGCACCGAGCATTCGCCAACCGCTATCCAGCAGCTCGCGGCGGCCGTAGACAAAGGCCAGCAGGGTCGAGCCATTGCGCACCACGTAGTAGCGGCCGCCCGGCTGCAGATCCCAGGACTCGGATTCCTCCAGTGCCTGGAAACCGGCGTCATCGAGCTGGCACACCATTGCGCTCACCGCATGAAACGGTGTCGGGCTGGCGTCCAGGTAGGCCAGCAGGTCCGCGTTTAGTTTGTCCTGATTCAGCATGAGCTGTCGTTTCCTCCCACACGCAGATGCTCAAGCAGGGCCAACAGGCTGGAGGTGTCCCAGCGGCCGCCACCGAGCTCCTGCACTTCGCTGTAAAACTGATCAACCAGTGCCGTCAATGGCAGGTAACTGTGATTGCGCCGCGCCTCATTCAGGGTATAGCCCAGGTCCTTGCGCATCCAATCGACGGCAAAGCCAAAGTCGTATTCCCCATCAATCATGGTCTGGTAACGGTTATCCATCTGCCAGGACTGGGCCGCCCCCTGGGAGATCACCTCCATCACCGCAGCCACATCCAGACCGGCGCTGCGGGCAAAATGTATGCCCTCGGCCAAGCCTTGGATAACGCCGGCGGCACAAATCTGGTTGACCATTTTCGCCAGCTGCCCCGACCCGGCCGGCCCCAACAGCCGATATTTCTTCGCGTAGGCTCCAAGAATCGGCGCCACCCGCTCGAAGGCAGCGCTGTCACCGCCAGCCATCACCGTTAACACACCCTCTTCGGCGCCACGCTGACCACCCGAAACCGGCGCATCAATAAACTGGCAACCCTGTGGCTCAGCCTTGCTCGCCATCTCCCTGGCCAACTGTGCCGAGGTAGTGCTGTGATCGACAACAATCGCTCTGGCGCCAGCACAGGCAAACACGCCCGAGCCGCCCAATAGCACCTCGCGCACGTCGTCATCACCGCCCAGGCAGGTAAAGATAATCTCCGCACCAGTTACCGCCTCTTCCAGAGAGGCTGCAACGGGCAGGCTGTGTTGTTCAGACCATCGCTGGGCGCGCTCGGGGCTGCGGTTGTAGGCATGCAGTTGATGGCCCGCACGCGCCAAATGCGCGGCCATCGGACCGCCCATGGTACCAAGGCCGATAAAACAGAGTCTTGCCATAGTGTCGCCAGCTGCCCGTGCTTTTGTCAGACTACGAGCCAGAACAATATCAAGCCCAGCAGTACCCGGTAAATGGCAAAGGGCATCATACCGATGCGTTCCACCCAGCCGAGAAACAGGTGAATGCAAAGATAGGCAGTGATTCCCGACACAGCTGTGCCAATACCGATTAAGCCCCACTGCACCGGCGCCTGCTGCTGCAGCAGCTCTAGTAACTTATAGGAACCCGCCGCAGCGATGATGGGCATGGAAAGCAAAAAGGAAAAACGCGCCGATTCACTGCGGGTCAGCCCCAGCATCAAGCCCGCGGTCATGGTGATGCCTGAGCGCGAGGTGCCGGGCACCAGCGCCAGAGTCTGCGCCAGACCGATGAACAGCGCCTGGCGTAAACCGATATCACGGCAGGAGAGCGTTGGCCGGGCCCAGTAATCCACCACGCCTAGCAACACACCAAACACCAGCGTGGTGGTGGCGAGTACAGCGGCCGTGCGCAGCTTGGCCTCGATCAGGTCATTGAGCAGCAGACCGCCGATCACCGCCGGCACCGTGGCGACAATGACCATCCACGCCAGGCGACCATCAGTACTGAGCTGGCCGCCGCTGACGTGCTGCCCCCAGGCCAGCAACAGCCGGCGAACATCCTGCCGGAAATACCACAGCACCGCCGCCAGCGAGCCCACATGCACAGCCACATCGAAGGCCAGGCCCTGATCAGCCCAGCCCAGCAACGCCTGCGGAAGTACCAGGTGCCCCGAGCTGGACACCGGAAGAAACTCAGTAACGCCTTGTATCAGCGCCAATACGACGGCTTGGATCCAATCCACTGCTTGTCCCTAACAGATAATTTGTTCGTTATTGTGTTCGCTGTCGAAATTCAATAGGTCGCAACATGTGCCCGATCACTCGCCGCACTAGCGCCAGGCCACTTCATCGCGCAGGTAGGTAGGCACGGCCTGGTCGGCCGATACAGCCAGCCCCTGGGCAAAACTGGCAGCGCCCAATTTGGCGATAGCCGCCGCGTGTGGCAACAAAGCTTCAACCCCTTCTACCTGGTCGGCAAAGCCCAAGCGCTGGCGGTAACTCCAGCCACTACCAACAACCAACCAGGGAGCCGGCGACTCCGCCGATTCACCGACAATGGCAGGCAACGTGATGGCCTCTGGCGCGGACAATTGTTCCTTGCCCAGCGCCACCAAACCGGAATCGCTACGGTACTGGTACGCCGCCCAGTAGATCTCATCCATGCGCGCATCGATGGCCGCGAGAATGCACTGGCCATCTTGCAGGCGCTGCTCCATCACCGCCGTCTGAGCCAGCGCTTTCAGGGTGGAAACCGGCACCACCGGGCGCGCACTGCCATAGGCCAGGCCCTGTACGACCCCGACACAGACCCGCAACCCGGTAAAGGAGCCCGGACCACAGCCAAAGGCAATGGCATCCACATCACGCAAGCTGAGCTGTTGTCCCGCCAGCATCGCATCCACCATCGGCAACAAATGGCGCGTGTGCTCGCGGGGCAGTAGCCGGTAATCCTCGGTGATTTCGCCGTCGCTAAGCAGCGCCACCGAACAGGCTTCAGTCGAGGTGTCTAGGGCAAGAATCGTTGGCATAATAATGACTAGCAAACTACTTGGCTGGTAAACCACGAAAACGCGCATGATACCACAGCAGCCCTGCCCCCAAGGCGGGAACATGGCTGACTCGATAGCGTCTACCACTGCGCGCAACTGCCGGAGCCGTTATGCCCTACCCTGTTACTGCCATTATCCTCGCCGGAGGCCGCGGCAGCCGTTTTGGCAATGCCGACAAAGGCTGGGTTCACTTTCGCGACCAGCCGATGATTGAGCATGTGCTGGCTCGACTGGCCCCGCAGGTTGACGACATTTGCATCAGCTGCAATCGCAACCTGGAGGCCTACCGTGCGCTGGGCTACCCCTGTGTGAGCGACGAGCGGCCCGACTACCCGGGGCCGCTAGCCGGCATTGCCGCCGGGTTGGCCCAAGCCAGCCGGGAGCTTGTCGTGGTGGTGCCCTGTGATGCACCGCTGCTACCTGACACACTGCTGAAGCGACTCTACCCTGCTCTGCTGAAGAACGATGCCGATATCTGTTATGCCTGGGACGGCACGCGAGACCAGTATCTCTACGCCGTAATGAAGCGCTCGCTCAAACCTGAGCTGGATGCCTACCTGCAACGTGGCGGTCGCAGCGTTAAGGGCTGGTATGCGCAGCAAGTTGCTGACAAGGTGGACTGCAGTGACCTGGCGGCAGGATTTGTGAACATCAATAGTGCCAGCGAACTGCAGGCCCTGGGCTGAGACGCTGCGCTGAGAAGCCACCGGCCGATGCCGGCAATGACAGTGGTAAAAACAACAGCCACAAAAAAACGGTGACAAAAATTGTCACCGTTTCTTTATGCTGCGAGCAGGCTAGCGTTTTTTAGCTGCTTTCCGTTTCGCTGTCGCCTTCTTCTTAGCCGGCGCCTTTTTCACCGCTGCCTTTTTCTTGGCCCCGGCCTTGCGCTTGGTTGCCACTTTTTTGGCAGCCGTCTTG
>JBFHRT010000017.1:0-13725 GCA_041591575.1 Spongiibacteraceae bacterium | reverse complement strand
TGGCAGCGGCCGAGATCTACAAATGCCGTGTTGACGGCAAACTGGTGTTCACCGACGAGCCCTGCGCCGGCGAGACGGTCGAACTCAAGAACATGAACCGCCTGCCCGCGGTGGAAGAGATTCCCGCCTACGCGGAAAAAGCGCGGGTGTACGACAGCGGCGAGTGGTTCTACGGTGCCGGCGGTTACGCCAGCGCACTGCGTACCAGCGCGCGCTTCAATACCCCGATCTTTATCTATTTTCAGGCAGACTGGTGCGGCTATTGCCGCAAGCTGGAAAAAGAGCTGCTGCAAACGTCGGCGGGCAAGAAGGTTTTGCGCCAGATCATTAAGGTAGAAATCACTCCAGACAACGGCCCAGAGGACAAGCGCCTGTTCGATCAGATGGGTGGCACCGGCTACCCCACCGTGTTGATTCAGCAGTCGCAGGACTCCAAGCCGAGGAAGCGCTCGCTGATGCGTAAGAAGTTCGGTAAATGGCGCACCCTGTCCGTGGACGATCTGGAACAGATGATTGCTTCGGCGCGTTCGGCCTCATAGCGCGGATTAAAATGAGGTCTGCCTTCGATTTCGCGTCGCCTATTTAAAAGGCTCCCGGAAGGTTTTGGCTAATGCGCAATTTCCGCTTCACTAGAGAAGGCGCTGCACCGGCGTTGGCGCTGGCCTTCGCGACTGCGCCATTGCAGGTAGGAGCCTGCGAGGTAACGGGCGCTGCCCTGTTGTGGGCCTACGATCGCTGCTTCTGGGAGTACGAAACCGACGACGCCCTGCACCCGGGCGTGGAGGCCTGTGTCGAATCAGCGCGAGCGCAGATCCGCTGCCTGGGAGAGTGTGCGGCCAAGCATCAGTTCAAGGCGCGCATCTGCGAATTGGCGAGACAGCAGCAGGCGGCGGAAATAGACCCGAATCGCTGCCTGGCCGATGATCGAGCGCTGGGGCCGGCCGTGGAACATGGCGGGATTTGAGGGGGCGATGCCGTGAGCTGTTAGTGCTTGGGGTTCGCGCGTAGAGAGGTGGCCATGAAAAAGATCTGTATTGTTGGCGCCTCCGGGAAGCTCGGGCAGCACATGGTGCAGCAGACGCTGGATCGCGGCTACCAGGTGGTGGGTGTGTGTCGCCCACAAAGCGTGCCGAAACTGGATCGATTCCGAGACCGGATCTCCGTCGTGCTGGGCGCGACCGATGATCGCGAGGTCATTCGCCGCGCGGTCACAGGCTGCAATGGTGTGCTCACCGTGCTGGTGCCCTGGGGTGTGCAGCAGTATGCCTCCGGCGCTGCGCAGGCGGTGTTGGACTACGCCGAACCCGATGCGCGAATGATCTTTTCCTGCGGCTGGCACATCAGTAAGCACGGTCTGGATGTGTACTCGCGTACCTTCACCACCCTGTTGAAAGTGGTCGGCTGGTTGGCGCGGCTGGCGCGCTTTGCCGAGATCGACGATCAGGTGGAGGCCTGTCGGCGCATCTTTGCCAGCGATCGCCGCTGGACAGTGGTTCGCGGCAGCAATCTCGAAGAGGGTGAAAGTCAGGGTTTGCCGGTGTGGAGCCGGCATGTGGGCGACCCCGTTCTGAAAAGTAACCTAACCCGCAGGATGGATTTCGCTTTGTTTATGGTGGCGGCGCTGTAGAGCAATGCACTAATCCACGAGGCGCCGGCCATTGTTGGCTGCCTAGCGCCCTCGGCGCAGGCCTTCAAGGAGCGGTAAGTCGGGAGGTTGTTTCGCTGTTATGCTCGCTGCTCGGCGGACATTGCGGGCACCAACGCGGATAGGGGTATGCGCTGCCTGCCGATGCGCTTGTGCGCTATCATTCAAGGTAGTACGTAGTCTACTGTACGCTGACGGCTGATCTGGAGCAGATGGAAATGCCCCTGAATTTTGACAAGCACGGCAATTTTTCATTGGGCTGGGTCAATGACATCTTGCTCTGCGTGACCGCGGGCGACTTCAATGAGGAGGGCGCTGAGGCCCTTTGTAAAGAGGTCCATCGACTGGCGGCCTGTCGATCCAGCGAGCGATGGGGATTTGTGTGCGTAAACTTGAGCGGCAACCTGATAGTACCTGAAGCAGCGGGCCCTTTTTCCGAATTGGCCCGGCAAATGGGCGGGAAGGGGCTTTCCCACTCGGCTTTGGTCAACCGCAACGAATTGCAGGATCAGGTGATCGAAAGTCTCTTTGACGGCAGTGGTGTGGAAGTGCGCAGTTTTCGTGAGCTCGATGAAGCGGTAGCCTGGTTTTGCGCCAGCGGCTACTCGATCACCTTGGAGCAATTGAAACCTTACCTGCCGTCACTATGAGCGCGATCTAAGCGCCGGCTGTTGCAGTTTATCCTACGGCGATGCGGGCATTGCCGGATAGGTGTGACTCCGCTTCTCCCGCAGTTGCAGCGATCCCTCGCGATTACTTATCTTCGGATGCCAATTTCAAGGCTAGTTTATACATGTATCAGCAATACTTCGTTCGATCCACCGTTCTAAATGGTTTTTCCTCGTTGGTTAAAGAGCTGGGCGGCTGCCCTGAGGATTACTACGAACAGGCTAAGATAGACTGCGACCAGGTAGCGGACAAAGATTACTTTTTTCCCTATATCCGTTTTGCCGAGCTGCTGAAAATCGCCGCTGGTGGATTGATGCGGCCAGATTTCGGCATGCGTTTTGCGTTTACCCAGAACCATGAAATCTTGGGGCCCATCGCTTTTCTGGTGGCTTCGGCCAACACAGTCGGCAACGGATTGAGTGATGTTGCCAAGTACCTGCACCATTTGAGCCCAGCGATTTCACTCCATACCCAGCATGGGAAGAAAGCGCAGGTGTGTATTGACATTCTTGGGGTCGGAAAAACCGAACCAGCGCTTGCCGTCGAACATCATATCGCCGCAGCCCACAGCATCATTCGCGAGTTGGTCGAGGGTGAATTGCGCGTATTCCGAGTCTATTTCAGGCATGAAAGGCTGGCGCCGGCCGAGGCATACGAACAGTTTTTCCAGTGTCCGGTGCTGTTCTCCCAGAAACGCAATGCCATCGAAGTAGATGAAGGACTGCTGCGGGAAAAGATTGTCTCGGCAAACAGCGGCTTCCACAAGCTGGTAGAAAACTATCTCGCAACGCTTTCGTCCGATATCCCGGCTGGCTTGCCTTTGTACTCACTTCCCGAGCAGGTGCTGCAACTCATTGAGCAACTGATGCCGTCGGGAAAACTGAGTCGCTCGAACATTGCCAGCACGCTGGGAATGAACGAGCGTTCGCTACACCGAAAGCTCCGGGCGGAAAACGTCACCTACGAATCCCTGCTGGAGTCTGCCCGGCGGCAGGAAGTCGCACGCCTTTTGCGAGCAAAGTCGCTGCCGATGTCGCAGGTGGCGGGATTGCTCGGCTACCGCGAACAGAGCTCCTTCAATCGCGCGTTCAAGCGCTGGTACGGCGTTACGCCCAGGCAGTTTCTGGCCGCACAGGACTAGCTTGAAAACCCGTTGCTAAATGCGCCGGGCGATGGTCGCGCCGCCGGCCTGTCCTAAAATGACAAAAATTCGTCCCCTTCGGTAAATCTATTCCCCCCGCATAGCCCTAATGTTAAAGGCCAATCAGCCGACAGGTTGGTTGTTCGTACGCAGCTATACGGGTAGTAGAGCATGAGCAACATCAGAGATAAGGATAAAGGGCTCATCTGGGCGTTTTTGGCGGGCGGATTGCTGATGTCGCAGCTGTCTCTGGCTGCCAAGGAACTGGAGGAGGTGGTGGTTACCGCGCAAAAGCGCGCCTCCAGTACCCAGGATACGCCCATCGCCATCACCGGCATGACAGCGGATTCGCTGGAGAAATTCGGTTTCCAGAACGCGAACGATATCTCGGCGCAAGTCCCAAACATGCAGGTCAGCGGTCCCTACGGCGATGTGCAGCCGATCTTTTCCATTCGCGGCGTCAGCATGTCGGACTACAGTTCGAACCAGGCCAGTCCCATCGGTGTGTACACCGACGAGATGTATATGGGTGCCACCTATACCCACGGCATGAACTTCTTCGATGTAGCGCGTCTGGAGGTGCTGCGCGGCCCCCAGGGCACCCTGTACGGCAAGAACACCACCGGCGGCGCCATCAATATCATCACGCGCAGCGCGCAGGTCGGCGACGGTTTTGCCGTCAATATCAAAGCCGGCGCCGGTAGTTATGGCGCCACCTCCGGGGGCCTGGGCGTGCAGGGCACGGTAGTGGAAGATACCCTAGCCATGCGCCTGGCCTATTCTTTCAACCGCAATGAGGGCTACGCAGACAACCAGCTGGGCGACTCCAATCTGTCACAGACAGACTTTCAGGGCATCCGCTGGTCGACGGAATGGCTGGTGACAGACAGTGTGACGGCCACGCTGAAATACACCAATGCCGGTAACGATTCCCTCGCCAATGCCTCGCGCAACGAGCCCCGGGGCAACCTGGACAACAACCCGGGGCTGGTGGCGCTGCTGGAACAGTCCGGTGTTGGCGTCAACCAACAACCGAACAACGGCTATATCGACAATACGGGCTATTCGCGCCCGGCCCACAACCTGGAGCGCAATGAATTCCAGGACAATTTTACCGGCCCGCTGGTGGTGGATGTCGAGCAGGCGATACTTCGGCTTGAGCACGTTTCCGGCCGCTATACCCTGACCAGCATCACTTCCTACAGTGAATCCGATTACTCGCAGAAGCAGAACGTCGATGGCAGTCCGGATGAACTGTTGGAAATTCGCTGGGGGGTAGAAACCGATGCGTTTAGCCAGGATATCCGGGTAGCCACCGAGTTTGACGGCATGTTCAACCTGATCGCGGGGCTGTACTACGCGACCGAGTTTCAGGACATGCACAACAACTACGAACTCTACCAGACGCCGCCCGACACCCGCGTGGCGGCCACCTTCCCGGGGGCCACGGGCTTCTACCCCTATCTACTGGATTTCGGTGCCATTGACCAGAAGATGATCACCGATAAAACCAGCTATGCTGCCTACACCCAGATGCGCTTTGATGTTACCGACCGCCTCGGTATGGATATCGGGCTGCGTTATACGCTGGATAAAATCGACCTGGACTACCTCAATATCTCACGGCTGGGTTATGACGGTGAGCCGCGGGGCACCTATGTGCCTGGCAACGAGAGCGGTCGCGACGAGCCTTTTATTCCCCTGAATGTCGCCGGCATGGGGCCGCTGGAACCGGGCGAGCTACTGTCGGGGCTGCTGGACGGCAGTGTCACGCTGGCCGATCTGGTGACTACGGCGCAAACCGGCTATACCCACGGCCCCTACACCACCAATTCGGCGCCGCAGCTGCACGCCGAGGAAAAGGAGTGGACCGGAAAAATCGGCGTGGACTATGCCCTCAATGAAAATTTCATGGCCTATGTCAGCTACAGCAAAGGCTATCGCGCCGGCAATTTCAATGGCGGCGTCTATTACGAGGTGCGTGATTTTGACGATGCCTATGCCGAACCGGAATATCTCGACGCCTACGAATTTGGCTTCAAGTCAGATTTCCTCGACCGGCGGGCGCGGTTGAATGCCGCCCTCTTCTACTACGACTACACCAACCAGCAGTTTATCAATGTGGTCGGTGTTTCGAACTTTCTTGAAAACGCAGGCGGATCAGAAATTCGCGGATTGGAAACCGAGTTCACCTTGTCGGCCACCGAAAACCTGTTGCTGCAGATCGGCCTGGGATACCTGAAATCCCAGTACACAGAGCTGTCGCTGTCGGATACGCGGACGCTTAATGATCCAGACGACACCGTCGACCTCTCCGGCAACGAGCTGATATCGGCACCCGAGCTCAGCGGCAATATATCCGTCGACTACGAAATGCTGCACACCGATTCTGGCTATATGTCGCTGAACCTGAACGCCAACTTCCAGAGTCGGCAGTGGTACAGCGCCTACAACGACAAGGGCGGATACGAACATATCAAGCAGGATGCTTATGCGCTGTATAACGCGCGTATGACCTGGCGCGCCATCGACGATTCCTACTCGATCTCGGTTTGGGGAAAGAATCTGACTGACGAAGAGTACGACGGCTATGCCATCAACCTTCAGGCGGGCTTTGGCTTCGATTACTTCCAGCAGGGCGCGCCCAGAACCTATGGCGTCGAAGCGACCTATCGCTGGGACGCCTTGTGATCGGCGCCGAGTCCATCTGCTGAATCCGTAAGTACTGAATCACGAATACAGGGAGGCCTGTCATGAACCTGAATGATAAAGCACATGCAAGCGATAACACCGAGGCTATGTCCGCCGGCGACTCGATGTGGATACGCCACAAGAAATACCTATACCTAACCTCGCTGGCGCTGCCGGGGCTGCCGATATTGACAGCCTATCTGGCCGCCAGCACGGGCGAGGGCCTGTGGCTGTGGGCCTATGTAAGCTCGTTCTATCTGTTGTTTTCACTGATCGATCACCTCCTGGGCAAAGACCCCATGAACCCCGACGCCGCGCTCGCAAAATCGCTGGTTGCGGAAAAGTACTACGTCAACATCATGTACCTGGCCACCGCCCTGCACTGGGTGGCGGTGTTTTACATCGCCTATGTGGCGGGCACGGGCGACTGGCCCTGGTATCACCTGCTGGGCGCCGCGCTGAGCCTGGGGCTGGCCAGTGGGTTGGGCCTGGTGGCCGGCCACGAGCTAGGGCACAAGGTCAATGACAAAAAGCAGATGCTGGCGGCCAAACTGATTCTGGCCTGCAGCGGCTACGGCCACTTCACCATCGAACACAACAAGGGCCATCACAAGGATGTGGCGACGCCTGAAGACCCGGCATCATCGCGCATGGGCGAGTCTATTTACCGCTTTGTGTTTCGGGAAATCCCCGGCGCCGCCCGCCGCGCCTGGGAACTGGAAGGCCAGCGCCTGCAGCGGCAGGGCAAACGCGTTTGGTCGCTGCAGAATGAGATCCTGCAGCCCGCACTGGTGACGGCCTCGGCCTACACACTGATCGTGGCGGCGTTGGGGTGGAAAATGCTGCCCTTCCTGCTGGTCGCCTCGGCCTTTGCCTGGTGGCAGCTGACCTGCGCCAACTATGTTGAGCACTACGGCCTGAAACGCCTCAAGCGCGATGACGGTCGCTACGAGCGTTGCCTGCCCAAGCACTCGTGGAACAGCAACAGCAAGGCTTCCAATCTCGTGTTGCTGCATCTGCAGCGCCATTCCGACCACCACGCGCGGCCGACCGTGCCCTACCAGATACTGCGCGACTACGACGACGTGCCGGTACTGCCTTTTGGCTACCCCTTTATGTTCGTCCTCGCAATGTTGCCACCGCTCTGGTTCTGGCTGATGGACAAGCGTGTAGCGGCCTGGGCCGAGGGCGACCTGGAGCGCGCCAACGTCGAACCGGCGAAGTCCGAACGGCTGTTTCGCCGCTATCACAAACCGTTGGCGGCGTAGCTGGGGCCGCCTCGGTATTGCTATCCAGACCCATTCGATTTTTGCAGGAGGGATTATGGCCAAGTACCGCTGTTCGGGCTGCGGCTACCAATACGATGAAGCGCAGGGCTGTGCGCGCGAAGGTTATCCGGCGGGAACGCCCTGGGCCTCGATTCCGGAGGACTTTCCCTGCCCCGATTGCTTCGTGCGCGAGAAGCCGGATTTTCAGCCGCTCAGTGACGGCGATGAACCGTCGCCATTGAGTCAGTCATCGCTGTAGTAATGGAGGAAATGACCATGAACAACAGCAGACGCTACGAATGCCCCACCTGCGGCTACGTCTATGACGAATCCGAGGGCTTCCCGCAGGAAGGCATAGAGCCGGGAACGGCATTCGCCGACATTGATGAAAGCTGGCTGTGCCCAGACTGCTCCGCCATCAAGGATGAATTTGTGTTGCAGAACTGAAACGGCGAGCTGTGCCGCGCAGGAAATATCAAGCACATCGAGTCTCACGAACCTTTAACCTCGGGACTCTCACTGACAGGATTTTTATCCCCCCCCCAGGTGTTGCCGGCCCCGTGGCCGGCTTTTTTATCCGCAACGGGACATTTACTAGCGCAGGTGCAGGCCCTCGAGTTTTTCGCGCCTCGATTCCGAATAGTGACGGCGCCCGCTGGAGGAGATGGTTAGATGGACACCCATGATTACGACTACGTGATTATCGGCTCCGGTTTCGGCGGCAGTGTTTCCGCCTGTCGCCTGAGCGAAAAAGGTTACAAGGTTGCCGTGATTGAACAGGGCCGGCGCTGGACGCCCGAGACGCTGCCGAAAAGCAATTGGACGTTCTGGGAGTATTTGTGGAAGCCCTTCTTAGGGCTAAAGGGCTTCGTCAGCTTGCGCCTGTTTCGGCATGTGATGATCCTGCACGGCAATGCCGTGGGCGGCGGTTCCATTACCTATGCGCAAACCCTGCTGGTACCGCCGGACTCGGTCTGGGACGACGGCAACTGGGCCGGCCTGGACCGCTGGCAGGATGTGATGCCCGAGCACTACGCGACTGCGCAACGCATGCTCGGCGTGACCCGCAACAAACGGCCCGGTGCCGCCGACGTGAAGTTAAAGGAGATGGCCAAAGCGACAGGTGTTGAGGACAGTTTCTATTACACCGATGTCGGCGTGTTTTTCGGTGCCGACGGCGATGAACCGGGTGCCGAATATCCCGATCCCTATTTCGACGGCGAAGGACCGCCCCGCCGATCCTGTATAGGCTGTGGCGGCTGCATGGTGGGGTGTCGCCACGATGCCAAAAACACCCTGGACAAAAACTATCTGTACCTGGCCGAGCGCCGGGGCGCCGAGGTCCGCGCCGAAACCCGGGTGGTGGATGTCAGTCCGCTGGACGGCAGAGCGGACGGCAGCGGCGGCTATGAGATCAGCACGGTGCCCACCTTCGCCCGCTTGTTCAAAAAACGCAGTACGCTCACCGCGAAGAACGTGGTATTTGCCGCCTCCTCGTTGGGCACCCAGGCGCTGCTGTTCAGGCTGAAGGCGGCCGGTTCGCTGCCCAATATTTCCGATGACCTGGGCAGGCGGGTACGCACCAATGCCGAGTCCATACTGGGGGTGCGCTATCCCGGCAGCGCCGAGGACCTGTCCACCGGCATCGCCATCGGCTCTGGTATCTACATCGACGAGCACACCCATATCGAGGCGGTGCGCTATCCCGATGGCTCCAACCTGATGAGCGGCATGTTCACCGTGCTCACCGGTGGCCGAGCCGGCCCCGGCCGCGTGCTGTACTGGCTGGCCGCCATGCTGCGCCTGTTGGTTGCCCGGCCCATCGCCGGATTGCGCGCCATCCTGCCCTGGCGCTGGTCGCGCGAAACCGTGATCTTCCTGGTGATGCAGACCCTGGACGGGCATATCGATATGCGCTGGCGGCGCCCCTGGTATTTCCCCTTTGTCAGGAAGCTGACCAGCCACGGCGCGCGCATCCCCACCTTCATCCCTCAAGCCAATGTCTTCACCGAGAGGGCCGCCAGGGCCACCGGCGGCGTGGGGCTGAGCTCGATAAGTGAAATTGCCTTCAATGTGCCGGTGACGGCGCACTGCATGGGCGGCTGTGCCATGGCCGCGAGCCCCGACCGTGGCGTGATCGATGACCGCAATCGGGTATTCAACTACCACGGACTGTACGTGGTAGACGGCTCCATGCTGAGCGCCAACCTGGGCGTGAACCCCAGTCTCACCATCACGGCCCTGGCCGAGCGCGCTATGAGTTTTATACCGGCCAAGGGGCGTGTCCACTAGGCACCGCCCGTGCGGGGAGTTTCAAACCAAGCCATCCGCCACCATCTGCTGCAGATGGTCGCGCACGGTCTCGGGCAGCGGCCGGAACTGCATGCCCAGCTCCTCGATGGCCTTGGAGCAGTCGAAGGCCACCGCGTAGCCAACGTTGCGCGCCACCATTTTGCGCGAGATGCCGGCCAGCGGGCCCAGCAGCCAGGTTAGGAATTTGGGCAGCTCGCGCTGCGGCGTCGGGTAGCGGTCGCCGTGCTCGGCCTCGATCATCCGCGCCAGCTGCAACAATGACGCGGTGTCGCCCACCAGCAGGTGGCGGCCCTCGGCCTCTGGGTTGGTGGCGGCGAGGATGTGGGCATGGGCGACGTCGCGCACGTCGACCAGGGGCATGCGCAGCTTGGGCACGCCCATGCGCAAGGTGCCGTCCACCAGTTCCAGCATGGTGGACAGGCTGGTGGAATCGGAGGCGCGCGCCAGCGACGGACCCAGTACCAGGCCGGGATTGATGGCCACCAGGTCCCAGCGCGACTGCTGCGCGCAGATATCCCAGGCCTCTTTTTCCGCCACTGTCTTGGAATAGTTGTAGGGCTGGTGCGAGAGCGAGGAGCTGGTGTTCCAGTGGCCCTCGTTGAAGGCATGGCCGTCAATAAGTTCGATATCGGCGAAGTCGCCGTACACCGCCGCCACGCTGGTGGTGAGTATCACGCGCTGGACGCTGTCGCAGCGGTTGGCCGCTTGCAGCACGTTGCGGGTGCCGGACAGCGCGGGTTCCACCAGTTGCGCCTGCGGGTCTTTGATGCCGCGCACGATAAAGGGCGAGGCGGTGTGGAACACCAGCTGACAGCCGGCCATGGCGGCATCGAAGCTGCCCTCGCGCAGCAGGTCGGCGTCAAACAGTTGCAACTGCCCCGGGTGCGCCTCGCCAAGTTTGAGCAGGTGGCCGACCTTGTCTGTGTTACGGCTGTCGCGCACGCTGCCGTGCACGGTGAAGCCTTGCTCCAGCAGGTATTTCGCCAGCCAGGATGCGATGTAGCCGTTGGCGCCGGTCACCAATACCGGCGCGCTGCGATCTATGGTGGGCATGCTTATCCTCCTTAACAGGCAGGCCCCATTGAAAACGAGCGGCCGGTTTACGGCAATGCACCTTCCGTCGCGTCCTTGTCGCAAGGCGCCACCGCCGCCGGGCCGCGTTTGAGCAATTGCATCACGCGCGAGGCGCGCAGCGGTCCGAGCATGGCGGCGGTGGTCATCAGCCCGCCCATCAGCGCACCGCCGACACCGGCGGTGACCACGTCGGCGCCGGTGAGATACAGCCCCTTGATCGGCGTCTGCGGGTGCAGGAAGGGCTTGTCGAAGCGCTCCACATGGTGGTCCAGGCCGTAGATCTCACCGCGCTGGTTGCGCTGGTAGAACTGGGTGGACAGCGGCGTCGACAGCTCGTAGAAGTCCAGCGCCCCGCGCAATTGCGGCATGCGCGTGAACAGGGTTTCCAGCAGTTTTTGCGCCAGCGCTTCCTTCCTGGCCTCGTAGTCCTCGCCGCGCTGTTGCCAGGTTGTGCCCTGCCATGGCTGGTACCAGTCGCAGTCGGCGACGGTGACGATCTCCACCGTGGCGCGGTCGGGGTAGCGGCGCTGCCAGTCGGGGTCCTTGGCCGAGGGAAAGGAGATGTAGATGATGGGGAAGTCGCCCGCGCCGCCGCCGGCCAGGTAGCGCGCAACGTTGCCCTCGTGATCGCCGTCGGGGTAGATCCACAGGTTGGTGGTGTCCATGCCCAGCGCCTGCGGCGTGCCCTTGAAGCCGGCGTACAGGCACAGGTGGGCGCTGGAGGCCTGCACCTGTTTGAGCCAGTTGTCGGCGCCCAGACGCCTGGCCTGTGCGGGCGGCAGCAACTGCTGCACCGTGGGCAGGAAGCCGGCATTGCTGACCACCTTGTCGGCGCGGATGATATGGCCGTCGGCCATGCGCACGCCGCAGGCGCGACCCTTCTCGATCAGGATCTCGGCTACCTCGGCATAGGTGAACACCTCGCCGCCGCCGCGCTGGATGGTGGGGATGATGCTGCGCGCCATCGCCGAGGCGCCGCCCACCGGGTAGGCACCGCCGCCCAAGTAGTGTTTGGCCACCAGTGCGTGCACCAGAAAGGCCGAGTCTGCCGGCGGCAGGCCGTAGTCGCCCCACTGGCCGGTGAGCACCGAGATCAGCTCGCGGTTGTCGGTGAGGCCTTCCAGCACCTCGCGGGTGGTCTGGAAGAATTCCTTGGGCAGCAGCGCCCGGCGCAGGCGGTTGTAGATCCGCGCCAGCCGGCGCGGCATGGTCTGGCCGGCGAAGAAGCGCGGTGTCAGCGTGCTGACACGGCGAATCAGCGCCACATAGCGCTCGATGGCTTCGCGCTCCTCGGGAAAGTGGCCGGCGAGGCCGTCGATAAAGTTGGCGCTGCCGCTGACCAGGTCGTACTCGCGCTCGCCCAGAATGATGCGGTCGTACACCGGTTCCATCTCCGCCCACTGCAGGCGGTTCTCGCTGATCACGTCGAAGATGCGGCGCAGGGTGGAATGGGGTTTGTGCACCTCGCCGATGTAGTGCACGCCCACATCCCACTCGTAGCCCTCGCGCTCGTAGGCGTGGGTGTAGCCGCCGGCGGTGTAGTGCTGTTCCAGCACGCAGACCTTCTGCCCCAGCAGTGACAGCAGTGCGGCGTTGGCCAGGCCGCCAATGCCGGAACCGATGACGACGGTGTCGTAGTGGGTGTCGGCGCGGCTGGGGCGGTAGCGACGCCCGGTGCGAACGGTACTCATAGGCTGTCTCCCTGGGAGAGTTGATAGAAATATTATGCAAGTATTTGCATATGGTTAAGTGAGCAGCCTAGCGCCGGTTTTATGCTTATGCAAGTTTTTGCATAGCAGGTATTGCGGGTGGGTATAATGGCGCCATCACTCACGGAGCCGCCCATGTCGCTGAAACACGCCATTCTCACCCTGCTGGACGCCGATGACAGCAGCGGCTACGACCTGCTCAAGCGTTTTCGCGGCGGCATGGGCTTTTTCTGGAATGCCAGCCACCAGCAGATCTACCAGCAGCTCAAAACCCTGCATCGCGAGGGCTTGGTGGACGTCAGCGTTGAGGCCCAGGACAGTCGCCCCGACCGCAAGGTCTACCGCATCACCGACGACGGCCGCGCCGAATTGCGGCGCTGGCTGGCGGAGCCGGTCAAGGCGGGCAAGATCAACGATGCCCTGCTGGTGAAGATCTACGCCGGCGACAAGCTGCCAGCGGCGGAGCTGGTCGAGGAGCTGGCACGCCACCGCATTGCCCACGAGGAGCGGCTGCAGACCTTTCTCGCGCTGGAGGCCGACTACCGCGCACTGGCAACCGCCGAGCGCCGCGATTACCGCCTGCCCTACCTCACCCTGCGCCGCGGCATCCTCGGCGAGCAGGCCTGGCTGGCCTGGGCCGATGAAGTGGAGCGGGCGCTGGCGGAGGGTGAGTGGTAGCCGGCATGGCCCAGTGTATATATCGGTGATAGTCCGTCATCCCGGACACGCGCAGCGTGATCTGCTATCCAGTGCTGCTGGTATGGATGTATCTGGCTTGCGTTACCGGGATCAGCATATTCCAGCGCCGCGGCCCACGTCCTGGATGCCGGCTTGACTCGGGAGCACCATCGGGGATTTGTCCGTCATCCCGGACACGTGCAGCGTGATCCGGGATCCAGTGGACTCGGAGCTAGATGTCTGTTGCTTGCGATGCAGGTGTCATCGTATTCCAAAGCCGCGGCCCGGAGGGGCTGAGGTTGTGCAGTGCAGTGCCGCGGCCCACACCCTGGATGCCGGCCTGCGCCGGCATGACTCGGGAGAACCATCGGGGATTGCCTGTCGTCTCGGACGCGCAGCGTGATCTGCCATCCAGTGCTGCTGGTGTGGAAGTGTTTGGTTGGCGTTACCGAGATCAGTGCATTCCAGCGCCGAGGCCCGCGGCGGGCTTAGGCGCTTCAGCGACGTGCCGCGGCCCACGCCCTGGATGCCGGCTTG
>JBFHRT010000016.1:0-13762 GCA_041591575.1 Spongiibacteraceae bacterium | reverse complement strand
GCTGCGAATGACCACGTCTTTGCCGCCCTCGCGGCTACCGGCAAACCAGGTGGCCATCAGGCTTCCGTCCGGCAGATAGGTGACGGAGGGTGAGTGCACAAACTCGTCGACGGCGCTGGAGGCGAAACTGCTGTACATGGCCGGCGCCCCGGTGACCGGTTCCGCGGCCGCCCCGGTGGGCATGGTGAAGCCCGCCATTGTATGTTCGGGGCGGGCGATCCAGGCCAGGGTGAAGGTGGTAGCGACCACTGCCAGCAGTAGGCGTTCGAACAGGCCCCGTTGCCGCCGCGATGGGGGCGACGAACGGAAATGGCTGGCGCTGGTTTCTGGTCGCATAGGTATTAGCACTTACATCGAAGCTGACGTTCAATCAGGACTAACGTTCAATCGACGCTGATTTTCCAACGAAGCTGTCAGTCAGCTACCTCTCAATGCATGCCCAGGTGCGATTCACAGTCGCAGCAACTCATTCGACGCGGGGTAGGCCCTCGCGAGGACTGGCAAGCAGTGATGGAGAAACAGAATGGCCGGCAGGGTATGGCGTACCCGAGCGGGTATTCACTCGGGGAAGCGCGACGTGCACCACTGTCCAGGCCGTTGCTCGTTCAAGGCCCTTCCAGGGGCACTGCTAGGTTAGGCATTCTAATGGAGGCACCTGCCCGCCACAAGGCGGCGGTGGCGGGTCTGTGAGCTAGTTCGCTAGGGGGCGTTAGCCCGGTCACCGTCTTCAGCGGCATCGCGATTGGGCTTGCTGTCGCCAGGGCCAGGGCTGCCGCTGCCCTCGGGCGGGGGCGCTTCGCTGGGCAGCAGCGGAATGTCGTATTCCACCGGCGCCGCATCGGGATTGCAGGCGCTGCCGTTGTGCACCGCGCGCTGAATCAGCTTCTCGGCGAGTATCGACAGGCCGCCGGTGTAGACCGCCGCACCGGTGGACAGGGCGGCGCTGGCGACGCCGCCGGCATCGGCCACCAGCCTGGGAGCGGCCAGGGTACCGCCCACGCGCACCAGCTTGACCACGTCGCCGAGGTTAACACCCAGGCCCTTGCGCGCGATGGGGGTAAAGCTCAGCGACAGGCTTTCATCGTGCAGATTGACCTCGCCGGTGCCGATGATTTTCATCTTGCTGGTTTCCACCGACAGTTGCTGGTCGCTGCTTAGCAGGCCGTCACGGACGTCCACATGCACGGCAATGCACTCGAAATGGGTGTTGGGGTCCTGCTTGGCGAAGGGGTTGAGCGCCTGGAAGGTCTCGCTAAAGAGATCCGAGCCGATCAGGTCCAGGCTGGCGTTGTTCAGCACCATGTCGGCCACCTGCAGGTCGATATTGCCGTTGAGCGCGGCGCCCAGTGCCTGGGTGCTGCGGCCACGGCTGTTGAGGGTGATGTTGGCGCTGCCATTGCCGCCGCTGATATTGGCGGCGCGCTCCAGACCCAGTGCGCCGAAGTCACTGCTGTCCAGTTGTAGCGCCAGCGCCAGCTCGGGCAGTTTGGCGCGGCTGTTCAGGTTCAGGTCCAGGGTGGCGGTGCCGCTGGCAAACTCGGCGCGTCCGCCCTGCAGCTGCAGCCGGCCATTGCGCAGCTTTGGCGCCAGCTGCAGTGAGGTCAGCTGGTTGAAGCCGGTATCCACGCCCGCAAGATTGAGCTGTATGTCGGCGTCGAGCGATTGCAGTGGAGCGAAATCGATGGGCTCGGTGCTGAGCAGGCGGCTTGCCTTAGTGGCGGGGGCGGCGGTCTTTTTGGCGGAGGCGGCGGCAGCCTCTGGCGCGGCGGGTGCCTGCAGAAAGCCCAGCGAGAGCCGCTCTCCGTCGATGCGGCCGCGCAATTGCGGGCGCTCGCCGAGCAGGTAGCGCAGCTCGCTGCGCAATTGCTGCTGCCCCAGCTTTATCTCCAGCTGAGGTTCCAGCTGGGTGTCGCTGGATTGCAGTTTACCGCGCAGCTCCAGCGCCCCGGCTTCCGTCCAGGGCAGACCCAGTGCCTGCCACAGCGGAGCCGTGCGTGTGCTGCGGGCGTTGAGAGCAACCTGGGTACCGCCCAGGCCGTTGATATTGGCGCGACCGCTGGCCTCGGCCTGCAGTAGCTGCCGGGCGTGGATGTTGAGGTCAAAGTCGAGGTCAGCGCCCTGGGTGCGAGTTTGCAGTGGTTGCACACGCGCTGCCACATCCAGCTGCGGCCAACTCATGCCGGCATCGGCGCTGGCCAGCTGCTCACTGCGCAGCGACAGCCGCAGCTCTTCGCCCGCGTGCAGCTGCAGCGTCAGGCCGTCGGCCTGCCAGCCGGCGACCTTCAGCTGTTCCGCTGTTAATGCCAGGCGCCCGCCGTACTGCTGCAGAACAGCCCAGTCCAGCTCCGCTTCAGCGGCGGCGGTGTTGTTGCCGGTGTCTTTGTTTGTGTCTTTGTTTGTGTCGGTGTCGGTGTCGGTGTTAGTGCCGGGCTTGCCATCGGTATCGTTAGTGGTGGAAAAGGCGGCTAGCAGAGCGTCGAGGTCCAGCGACTTTGCGTTCAGCTCTGCACTGAACTGGCCGCGCTGGGGCTGCAGATCTGCACTGCCGCGCAGCTCGTTGCCGTTGGCCCGCAGCAGCAATTCGCGCAGCTCAATGTGCTCGTTAACCTGCAGCTGCGTTTGCAGCGCCAGGCCCTGCAGCGCCGGCAGTTCGAGTTGCAGCAGGCGGCTGAACGGTGCCAGCGAATCCAGCTCGGTTTGCAGGCTCAGCGCGGTGCCGGCCAGGTTGGGTTGTAGCGACAGCAAACCGGCTGATGCCAGTCGCAGTTCTGGGTGGCTGAGGTCGATTCGATAGCTGAGCGCCGCCGAACCCGCCTCGGCGAGCTGGAGGTCGGCGCCAATGCGGAAGACTTCTTCGTCGATGTGCAGGTCAAACTCGCCGCGGCTATTTTGCTCGGCGGTGCGGCGGATATCCAGGTTGGGAATGGCAACCCGCGTTTGTTGCTCGCCGCGGTGCCAGATCAGCCCCAGGCGCTGCAGGCGAATGTGCTCGAAGCTGAAATCGGTGGGCAGCATCGCCGGGGCGCTGTCGTGTGCGCTGGGCGCGGCGACGCCGTTATCGGAGCCGGCCGCCAGCTGGCTGCTGAGCCAGTTGATGTGTCCGGCCTCGTCCTGGGCCAGGCGCAGTTCGATGCCCTCGCCTGCCACTGCCCAGAAGGGGCGTTGGCGCAGCGGCAGGTCGATAAGTTGCAGGCTGAGCTGATCGACGCTGGCCAGTAGCGGCTCGGGCCACTCGGGGTTGAGCAGGCGCAGGCCGTGAATTTCCAGGCGCAGCGGATCGCGCCGGGTCTGCAGTGACGCGATCTGCAGTTCGAAGCCAGTAAAGCGGTGCACGCTGTGGCTGGCCACGCCGCTAAACCAATTGGGGCTGATCAACAGCGCCGCCAGCAATGCGACGATGGGCAGCAGCAGGGCCAGCAGGAGGATGGCGCTTTTCTTGTACATGTTGGGTTGCCTTGATGGTTTCCGGGTTAGCGGGCTGTTAGTCCACCTGCCGTGAGGATTTCCATAGTATCCGAGACACCACCAGGCTGGCATAGACGCCGTACTGGCGGCGAAACAGCGGGCCGTCGTCGAAGCTGGCCTGTTGCAAATCCAGGTAACTCAGCTGCCAGCGCAGGCGCCAGTCACGGCTGGGGTTGTGGTAGAGGTACAGCGCCAGCTGGCTGCCGCCATAGCCGCGGTTGGCGCGATAGGCTGGACGTTCGACGTTGGCAAAGCTGGCGTCGACGTCGTGAAAGTAGCCGTGATAGCCGCGGTTGCCGTAAAAGGCCTCGACTGTGGCGGCGACGCGGAGGTCGTCACCCCAGTGACGGTCCCAGCGCAGCTCGGGGTTGGCGACCCAGCCCTGGTAATGGGCCGAGGGCGCATCGACCGATAGCAGTGCGCGCACCTTTAACTCGACTGCCAATTGTCGATCAGAGGACTGCTGGAGCTTGATGCGCAGCGACGGCCCCAGCTCGAAGGCCGGGTCCAGGTCGGGCATGCCATCGCGGGCGCGGTTGTCTTTGCTGTTCACCGGCAGCGCGCCGCCACCGCTGATATCCAGCTCCACGGTATCGCTGCGCAGCAGCAGGCCTTTGACGCCGCGGTCGTCCGCCTGCAGGCGCTCGCCGCGATAGATTACGTAGGGGAAGGGCAGTAAATACAGCGATTCCTCATCGGCGCCGGGGTAGTCCGGTCGCGCCAGTGCGGCCGCACCCAGGCCCAGCTCCCACAGCGGCTCGGCGTGAACGGGAGCGGCGCTGGCAACAAGCAGGGCGAGCAGGGCGGCGCAGCGGCGCAGGCTGTAGCTGGCGTTGTTAGGCATGAAAGCGATGCGTGTTGTGGTTGCTGGCCGTAAGGGCGCGGTCAGAAAGCCTTATAACAAATTTGCTATAGTCTCGCCTCGAATTTCAGGGTGATTCTGCCCGGGCAAACAGGAGTACTTCCCTCGAATGTGGCAACAGGCACTGATGCGCGGCACTTTGATTCGTCGCTACAAACGGTTTCTGGCCGATGTTGAGCTGGCCGACGGCAGCGTGATTACCGCCCATTGCCCCAACACCGGTGCCATGACCGGCTGCGCCGAGCCGGGGGCGGTGGTGTGGCTGTCGGTGTCTGATAATGCCAAGCGCAAGTATGCTCACACCTGGGAGCTGGTGCAGACCGGTGATGGCCTCGCCTGCATTCACTCGGCGCTGGCGAACAAGGTGGCGCAGACAGCCATTGCCGCCGGAGATGTTGCCGAGCTGGCCGGCTATCAGTTACTGCGGCGCGAGGTGAAGTATGGCGAGGGCAGTCGCATTGACCTGCTGCTGAGCGAACGGGCAGACGACCGCCGCGACTGCTATATCGAGGTGAAAAGTGTGACGCTTGCGCTGGGCGATGGCCTGGGCGTGTTTCCCGATGCTGTCAGCGAGCGCGCCAGTCGCCACCTGCGCGAGCTGATGGCGGTGGTCGCGGCAGGTCAGCGCGCGGTACTGCTGTTCGCAGTGTTTCACAGTGGAATTGCCCAGGTGGCGCCGGCCGATGCCATCGATGCCGTCTATGGCGACACTCTGCGCGAGGCGATGGCGGCGGGGGTGGAAGTGCTGGCCTATGGTGCCGAAATCAGCCCCGAGGGCATCGCACTCAAGCACAAACTGCCGGTGCTGGAGCGGCAGCCTTAGATTGTTGGCAGGACGCAAAAGCGGTGCTCTCCGCTTTTAGCGTCTCCCGTCTCCCGTTCAGCGTCTAGCTGTCTTTTAGGTGCACCTCACCGCCGCGGATCTCCACCGCCAGCGGCTGCAGCGCCTGACCCATGCAGGGGCCGGCGACACATTCGCCGGACTCGATGACAAACAGCGCGCCGTGGGTGGCGCACTGGATCAGCGCGCCGTCCATGTCCAGAAACTGGTCTTCCATCCAGTTCAGCTCGATGCCCAGGTGCGGGCAGCTGTTGCGATAGATAAAGAGCTGACCGTCTTTCTTTACGGCAAACAGGCTTTCGCCGTGATACTCCAGGCTCTTGGAGCTGTCTTCGGCGATGTCGTCGAGGTGGCAGAGAAAACTCATGATGATGGACTCGTATTAATGCTTGTCGCAATGCGCGGTCGGGCGAAGGCGGCATTTTAACAGGCGCAGCCGCGGCGGTGCGAACCGGGCACGGCGCCACAGTTGCGCTATGCTGGTTACGAACGGCTCAAATACCGGCCGCATTCTTATAACAAGAGACAGCCATAACAAAACACAGCAGGAGCCCGCGCCATGCATTACCCCTATTACACCGTTGACGTTTTTACCCGCGAGCCCTTCAGTGGCGCGCAGATCACCGTGTTTCCCACCGCCGAGGGGCTCGATGAGCGCCAGATGCAGTTGCTGGCGCAGGAAACCAATCACTCGGAAACCGTGTTTGTTTTTGCGGGGGGCGGGAATGACTGCGCCGCCAGGCTGCGGGTGTTTTCGCCCCAGGGGGAACGCGAATTTGGCAGCCACACCACCGTGGCGGCGGCCTATGCACTGGCGCGCAGCGGTGTGCTGGCAGCGCCGGCAGTGAACGAGCCGCTGTATTTTGACCAGGGCGGCCAGCGCCTGCAGGTGCATATCAGTGGCGAAGGCGAATCGCTCAGCGCCCAGCTGGCGCTGTCGGTGGCGCCGGTGATTGATCGCTACGCGCCAGATCGGGTCGAGCTGCGGCGCATTCTGGGGCTGACCGATACCGATATCGAGCGCTATCAGGCGGCGCCGCTGTTTGTCAGCTGCGGCAGGCCCTACCTGGTGGTGCCACTGCGCTCGCTCAGCGCCTTGTATCGGGCCCGCTTTGCCGCCGAGGCCTGGGCCCAGAGCAGTGTGTCCTCGATTCCGGTGCAGGAAGTGTTGCTGTACAGCCGTGAGTGTCAGGCGCCGGCGGCGGATTTTCACCTGCGTTTGGTGGGCCCGCAGATCGGCGAGCGTGAGGACCCGCCGGTGGGGGCTGCGGTGCCGGCTTTTGCCGCCTACCTGTGTGAAAGTCAGGGCCTGGCCGAGGGCACCCATACCCTGTGTGTGGAGCGCGGCCGCCGCGAAACCCGCCAGAGTCTGCTGCAGGTGGAGTTTGATCGCCGCGCCAGCGCCGCGCTGAACTTGCGGGTGGGCGGTGACGCAGTGCTGGTGGGGCAGGGGCAGATGCGCGCGCCGCAGCGCTGACGGCAGCGCTCAGCTGCCGTTCTGGGCCGGTGCCGGGCTGCTGGGCAGGTGGCGCGTGTCGCCCTCCAGCTTCAGCACATGGACAATCTCCGGCAGCATGCGATCGACCACCGCACGGCCTTCAGCGATGGCGTCGGCGGCGCGGCTGAACTCGAGAAAGCCGATATGCCCCAGTCGCGGTGACAGCGTGACGTCAGCGGGTTCGCCGGCCATACGTGAGCGGGTGATGCGGTCCTGCATGACGTTGATGGCGCTGAGCATCACATTGAGGGTGCCCGGCGCTTCCTGCTTGTTGCCGCCGGCCCACAGATTGCTGGCAGCGCCCTTGATGGAGCTGGCCAGTCGGCTGAGCATGGAAAAGTCGTCGGGGTCGGCGGTCTCCAGCGCCTCTTCCTCGCTGGCCAGCACTGCCTCCACCGCGGCTTCCTCTTCGGCTTCCAGTTGCGCACTGGTGACCGGTGGGCGACGGCCAACCAGATCGCTGTTGAGATTGACCGCGATGATGGTGTCCGCGCCCAGCGCCCGGCACACCGACACCGGCACCGGGTTGACCAGGCCGCCGTCCACCAGCCAGTGATCGCCCCAGGCCACCGGCGTCAGAATACCGGGAATGGCAATGGAGGCGCGCACGGCGTCCCACACCGGACCCTCCTGCAGCCAGGTTTCACGGCCGCGGTAGAGGTCGGTACACACGGCGGCAAATTTGAGGCCGAGCTGCTCGATATTGGGGTCGCCGTAATGCTGGCGGAAGAAATCAATCAGGCGGCCACCGTGGGCGACGCCACCGCTGGCCAGCAGGCGCACCTCCATGTAGTGGAAGATCTCGCTGTTGCTGAGGCCGGAGATCCACTCGCCGAAGTGATCCAGCTGACCGCAGGCGTGGCAGGCGCCGACCAGCGCGCCGATGGAGGTTCCGCAGATGATGTCGGGCTCAATACCCAGCTCACTGAGGCGCTGGATGACGCCGATATGGGCAAGGCCGCGTGCTGAACCACTACCGAGGGCGAGGCCGACGCGTTTTTCAGCGGGGGGAGACTGGATGTTCACAGAATTCAAACTCCCTGTTTCGATCCGGTGATGAGTCAGTAGTATGATGCACAAGTGACCGTGCCGTCATCAGCAAAAGTACTGTCATCTGCAAATACGCCAGTGATTACTCTGCAAGGTAACCATGCCAAACGAACTTGCCTTGTCGCAGCTGACCGGCTGCGACGACAGCGCCATTGACCGCGATACACTGGGTGTTCCCGTGCATCGAAACGTGGTCGCCGATTTTCAGCGCCTGCAGCGCGATGCACGCGCGGCGGGCTTCGACCTGCAGATTGGCAGCGGCTTTCGCAATTTCGAGCGCCAGCTGGCGATCTGGAATGCCAAGGCCAGCGGGCAGCGCCCGGTGCTGGACAATAATGAGCGCGAGCTGGATATCAGCGCGCTGGATGACTGGCAGCGGGCGCAGGCGATACTGCGCTGGTCGGCGCTGCCGGGAGCGTCGCGCCACCACTGGGGCAGTGACATGGACGTTTACGATGCGGCCGCGGTGCCGGCCGATTACCGGCTGCGACTGGAGCGTAGCGAGGTGGAGGGCGACGGTCCCTTTGTGCCGCTGCACGACTGGCTGGACGCGCGCATCAGCGCCGGTGACAGCCACGGTTTTTTTCGCCCCTACGGCACTGACCGCGGCGGTGTCGCCCCCGAGCGCTGGCATCTGAGTTACGCGCCGTTAGCCTGGCGTTTCCAGGCGCAGCTCAGCGCCGGGGAACTATGGCGCTGGCTGCACACTCGAACTGACATCGCCTTGCTGGCGACCGTGTGTGAACACTGGGACGAGGTTTACCGCCGCTTTATCGATGTGCCGGCGAGTGCCTATCCGCCGCACTACCGCGAGCAGCTAATCGCTGCCAGCCACTGAATGAACCCTTGTGGTTCGCCGCTGATCAAAAACGATAGCGAGATGCATGACCGAGAGAAAGCCGCTTATGAAATCCGTTGACGAACTCTGGCAGACCATCCGCGAAGAGGCCGGGCAGGCGGGCGCCGGTGAGCCGGTGCTGGCTAGTTATTATCATGCGGTGATACTCAATCACCACAGCCTGGCGGCGGCGCTGAGCTATCACATCTCCGCCAAGCTGGACAGCAATACCGTGCCGGCAATGCTGGTGCGTGAGGTGTTCGATGAGGCCTACGCCGCCGACCCCGGCATTGTCGCGGCCGCGGCTGCCGATATTTGTGCCCACTATGATCGCGATCCCGCCTGCGACCAATACGCCATGCCTTTCCTCTATTTCAAGGGTTTTCAGGCAGTACAGGCCTACCGGGTGGCGCACTGGCTGTGGCAGCGCGGTCGCCACGCCATGGCGCTATACCTGCAGAATGCGATATCCACCACCTTTGATGTGGATATTCACCCGGCAGCGACGCTGGGCAGCGGCATCATGGTGGATCACGCCACCGGGCTGGTGATCGGCGAGACCGCGGTGGTGGGTAACAACGTGTCTATGTTGCACTCGGTGACGCTGGGCGGCTGCGGCACCACCAGCGGCGACCGCCATCCCAAGATTGCCGACGGCGTGCTGATCAGCACCGGCGCCAAGGTGCTCGGCAATATCCAGATTGGCGAGGGCGCCAAGATTGCCGCCGGCAGCCTGGTGCTGGAAGCGGTGCCGCCGCACGCCACCGTGGCCGGGGTGCCGGCGCGCATTGTCGGTCGCGGTGCCAAGAGCCAGCCGGCGCTGGATATGGATCAAAAGCTGTAGTTCGAAAAGTGCAGCTTGGGACATTGATCAAAAACTGACACGATTGGCTATTGTATCTGGCGCTGAAAGGATTAAAGTTACGGGTGACTAACGCGGCATTGTCGTGAACAAAAACAATAGAACGGTGCCGCTTTACTATAATAATTAGCAAAAAGATGGGGTCAGAGGGGTAACCGTGAGCGTAAAACTGCTGGATAATCAGGCCTTTTACGGCTATCGGGTGCGGCGGACGGTCAACGGCGAGCTGTTTCAGGAGTATTTTTCACTCAAGCGTGACGGCAAGCGGCTGGCAGGAGCCAAGCGTAAAGAGGTTGAGCGCGAGGCCATTGCCCGCGATCTCGAGCTAGAACAGGCGCAAAAGCGCCACCGAGAACTCACCAAGGTGGATCGCTGTTTCAATGCCGACGGCTCGGTGCGCGGCATAAGCTACCTGTTGAAAACCGAGAAAAGCGGCGCGCTGACGCCGATTTTTCAGGTGGGTATCGCCTCGGAACTGGAGCGAAAAACCGTGTGCACCAGCTATTCGCTGAACGCCCACGGTCGCGAGGAAGCCTGGCGCAAGGCGGTGGACGCCTACGCCAAGCACAAGCTGATTCGCAAAAACACCAAGCTCTACAAGCGCTTGTTGGAATCTATTCCCAAAGCCGGCTAATTAGCTCCGCGCCAGCACCGGCCGCTCAGTGAGCGGCCGGCAGCAGGCCTAGGTGCGGCCGCAGCGGTTTGATGGCGCACACGGCCAGCAACAGCGCCGATGCCAGCGCCAGCGGCTGCGGCACCATCTGCCCGGCTTGTGCCATGCTGGCGACGACGTCGATGCCCGCGCGCTGCAAATACCAGTCCAAACCTAGCCCCATCGCGATACTCACGCCCACCACGCCGGTCAGGTAGCCGGCCAGCGCCGTGCTGCCCAGCTCGCGGCGGACAATGCCCAGGGTGGCAATATTGGTGGCGGGACCCGCCAGCAGAAACACCAGCACCGTGCCCGGAGACACGCCGGCCACCATCAGCCCCGCGGCAATCGGGGTGGAGGCGCTGGCGCAGATATACATCGGCACGCCGATGGCGACCATCACCAGCATGGCCAGCGGTCCGCTGCCCCAGCTGGCCAGCCAGCTCGCCGGTACAAAAGTTTTCACCAGGGCGGCGAACAGCAGCCCCAGTAGCAGCCACAGCACGATGTCGTCCAGTAGCTGGGTGAGGGTGTAGCGAATGCCGACCGCTACCGTCGGCGATGGTGACTGCTGCGCTGTCGCACAGCAGCTGGTGGTGTTGTCAGCGGTTTTTGGGGCTGGGGGCTTGCCCTCATGGTCACCCCAGCCGGCCAGCAGCCCGGCGCTGAGGGCGCTGACGATGGCGGCCAGCGGCCGCACCACCGCCATCACTGGACCCAGCAGGGCGTAGGACACGCCAATGGAGTCCATGCCGGTTTCCGGTGTGGCTACCAGAAAGGATACGGTGGCGCCGCGCGAGGCTCCTCCCTTGCGCAGGCCCATGGCCACCGGCAATACCCCGCAGGAACACAGCGGCAGCGGCGCGCCGATCAGGGCGGCTTTCACTACCGCCAGCGGGCCGCGGCCTCCCAGGTGACGGTTTAGCAGGTTGTCGGGCAGCCAGGCTTTCATCAGCCCGGCCAGCAGTAGCCCCAGCAGCAGGAATGGGGCGGCGTCCAGGGTGAGGCGGTAGAGGTTGTAAAGCAGCTCAGCCATGGCCGGGCTCCGCGGCGATATCCGCGTCGCCGTCTGCAATCGCCCGCGGTTCGCCGCGCTCTAACGCCTGCAAAATGGTGCAGTGGTCCGCCGACATGGGGCCGCCGCAGCAGGCGGCGGCGATATGCTCCAGCGCCGCCTTCATGCGGTTGAGTTCCGCGAGTTTGTCTTCGATGGCCGCCAACTTGTGCTCGGCGATGTGCTTGACGTCGCCGCAGGTGCTGGCGTGCTTGTCGACGCGGATCGCCAGCAGCTCGACAATGTCCTTCAGCGAAAAGCCCAGCCCTTTGGCGCGTAGAATGAAATTGACCCGATCCACGGCATCGCGGTTGTAGTAGCGGTAGCCATTGCTGCCGCGGGCCGGGGGCGGCATCAAGCCCTCGCGCTCGTAGTAGCGCAGGGTTTCGATATTGCAGCCGGTGAGTTTGGCCAGTTGACCGATGCGGTAGTTCACGGTGCGCTCTCCATCCGGGTCATTGTTAGCCTACACCCTAAAGCCTGTAGTTTGCTACAGGGTCAAGCCTTGCTGCCGCGCTCGAGCAGATACAGCTGCTGGGCCGGCGCAGGCCCTATCTGCTATGTTGAGGTGCTCAGGGACTGGGGGACAGACCATGGTGGATTTCAGCTTTCAGACAGCGCCGACACTGATTTGCGAGGTGGGCGCTGCGGCCCAGCTAGGTGCTCGTTGTGCCGAACGCGGCGCGCGCTCGGTGCTGCTGGTGACCGACCAGGGCATTCGCGCAGCCGGGCTGCTGGACGAGGTGCTGCCGGGATTTGCCAGCGCCGGCTTGGCGGTGACGGTGTTCGACGGCGTGGAGGCTGATCCCAGCGAGGCCACGGTGCTGGCCGCTGCGGCGCTGGCGAGCCAGTGCCGTGCCGAGCTGGTGCTGGGTTTTGGCGGCGGCAGCTCCATGGACGTGGCCAAGCTGACCGCGCTGCTGGCGTCACCGCACTGCCAGCAGTCTCTGGCTGATCTCTACGGGGTGGGCACCGCCCGCGGTCGCCGCCTGCCGCTGATACAGGTGCCGACCACCGCGGGCACCGGCTCGGAGGTCACGGCGATTGCCATCGTCACCACCGGCGAGGCCACCAAGGCCGGGGTGGTATCGCCGCTGCTGCTGCCCGATCTGGCGGTGCTGGACGCGGCGCTGACCCTGGGCCTGCCACCGGCAGTCACTGCCGCCACCGGTATCGACGCCATGGTTCACGCCATCGAGGCCTACACCAGCAAACTGCGCAAGAACCCGCTGTCAGACATGTTGGCTCGGGAGGCGCTGCGGCGTTTATCTCGCCATATTCTCACCGCGGTGACCCATGGCGAGAACCTGGCGGCGCGCGCCGAGATGCTGCTGGGTGCCAATCTCGCCGGTCAGGCCTTTGCCAATGCGCCGGTCGCGGCGGTGCATGCGCTGGCCTACCCGCTGGGCGGGCATTTTCATATCGCCCACGGCCTCAGCAACTCGCTGGTGCTGCCTCATGTGCTGCGCTTTAACGCCGAAGTTGCCGCCGAACTGTACGCGGAACTCACGCCTATCGTGCTCGGCAATGTCAGAATTCGCGGTGGCACCGCCAGGCTGGCGGTGGCATTGATCGACGGGCTTGAGCGGCTGATAGCGGAGCTGGGGCTACCGCGGCGGCTGCGCGAACTGGATATTGGCGAGGCGTCGCTGCCGCTGCTGGCTGCGGATGCGATGCAGCAACAGCGCTTGCTGGTCAACAACCCCAGGGAGGTCACCGAGGCCGATGCGCTGGCGATTTACCGCGCAGCCTACTGAGTAATGGGGGCTGCTTAGGGTGGTAGCGGGCTGTCCAGGCCGCCGGCGCGGCGAAAGTAGTCGGCGGCGGCGCTACTGAAATAAAAGTCACGCAGGCGCTGCTTGGCGGTGGTGGACAGGCTGGGCGCAACCAGAAAGTAAATGCTGGTCTGGTGTTGAAAGCGCTGGGCGGCAACCAGCTGCTGTTGCATCTGCGGGTGCAATCGCGTGATGACGCCGGAGCGGCTGATCAGGCCGTCGATATCGCCGTCGAACAGGGCGATAAAGGCGCTGGCCTCGCTGGTGTAGCGGTGGTAGCTGGGCCGATGCTTTCCGATACGGGGCGCGAGCTCGCGTTCGATATGGGCCAGACTCTCGGGGGACAGCTGCAGTAGCCCCAGCTGGGTCAGTGGCGCGGATGAATCCGTCTGGCGCTTTCGGTGGGTATAGAGCGCCAGCTCTATCGGGGTGCGGGCCAGCACTTCGTAATTGAATTGGCGGATCAAGGGCTCGCCGTGTTCGTCATTGACAATGGCGTGGTCTACTTGCCCCTGCGCAGCGCGCTGCAGCAACTCGTCCAGGTTGCGGTACAGGTGGGTTGTCACCGCTTTGCCCAGTCGCTCGCCGAGCAGTTCCTCCAGCCCCTTGTCGCCGGAATGGGTTTCCGGCCTGCCGTGTTTACTGAGGTAGGTGAGTGGCAGCCACAGTCGCAGGCCGGGCTGTAACTCGGGCTGCGGTGCCGTGGCATCGGCTGGCGCCAATGCCGGCAACCACAGCGCTGCCAGCAGCGCCGCGACCCGCGGTGCCCGCCTCAGTCGGCGTAAAACTGGCTGTACCATTTGCGAAACTTGGCGATGGGGCCATCGCCGTCGCAGAGAATGGGTTTTTCCTGGTATTTCTTGTG